>DATIPV010000309.1:0-5039 GCA_035471525.1 Robiginitalea sp. | reverse complement strand
GCTCGACACCCTGGCCAAGACCGGCAGTGCCACCCGGGCGGAGATCAGCGACGTTACCCTGGGCACCCGTTCGGAATGCGTGATGCTGAACAAAGGCGCACACATTCTGGAAGCCGTGAAAATCCTGAAGATTATCCTGGGGCGCATGCAGGCCCATACCTCCAAGAAAAAAGATGCCCTCAGGGAGCTGAACGTTGCCAAACGGAACCTGGAGCGGCTGTGGAAACCCCAGGCCCTGTAATTCGATGACTGTAAAGGAGTTCCCAGACTGGATTAAGACGGAAATTGCGTATCTTTTCTAACCCTTATATATCTGGTAATCCCTATAACCGAACTATGCGCCTTCTTTCACCCACCTTCCTGAAAACCAACTTCCTTTTTCTGTGCCTGGCCTTCCCGGCCCTGAATAATGCCCAATCGGCAAAGACCGGCGATTTCCAGGCCAACCAGGATGTCGGCCCGGTGCTTTACCCGGGCAGCCTGGAGTACGACCCGCAGACCGGCATCTATCGCCTTACGGGCTCGGGCACCAACATGTGGGGTACCTCTGACGCCTTTCACTATGCCTGGAAGAGCCTGCAGGGCGATTTTATCCTGAGGGCCGAGATGGCCTTTGAGGGCCAGGGGGCAGACCCGCACCGGAAGATCGGCTGGATCGTTCGCGAAAGCCTCCGGGCCGATGCGGCACACGTAAATGCAACCGTACATGGAGACGGGCTTACCTCCCTGCAGTTCCGCCGGGTAACCGGGGGCGAAACCGAGGAAATGGTTTCGGAAGTAAAGGCCCCCGATGTGGTTCAGCTCGAGCGCCGGGGGAATACCTTTACCCTTTCGGCAGCCCGTTCCGGAGAACCTTTTCAATCGGTGAGCACCGAGCTGGAGCTCGACAGCGAGCTGTTCGCCGGCCTGTATGTCTGTTCCCACAACCCCGATGTGGTGGAAGCCGCCACCTTCCGCAACGTGCGCATCGTAAAGCCTGAGGCCCCCGGCGACACCCCCTACCGGGACTACCTGGGCAGCCGGTTGGAAATTTTGGACCTGCAGACGGGCCTGCGCAAAGTACTCGCCTATTTTGCCCACAGCGTCCAGGCCCCGAACTGGACCCCGGATGGCAAGACCCTTATCTACAACTCCAACGGCTATCTGTATACATACGACCTGGAAAGCGGGCAAATAGACGTGCTCAATACCGGCTTTGCCAACCGCAACAACAACGACCACGTGCTGTTGCCCGACGGCTCGCGCATCGGCATCAGCCACCACAACGCAGCCGATAATGGCGTTTCCTCCATCTACCACCTGCCCATTTCGGGCAGCGACCAGCCGGTGAAGGTTACCGGGGAGGGCCTGGGCGCCTCCTACCTGCACGGCTGGTCCAGCGATGGCAGCACCATGCTGTTTACCGGCAACCGCAACGGTCAGTACGACATTTACGCCGTGGAAGTGGCCACCGGCAGAGAGACGCAGCTCACCGACCAGAAAACCCTCGACGACGGTTCCGAATACAGCCCCGACGGAAAATGGATCTACTTTAATTCGAACCGAACGGGTACCATGCAGATCTGGCGGATGCGGCCCGACGGGTCGGGGCAGGAGCAGCTCACCACCGATGAGCTGAACGACTGGTTCCCGCACGTTTCGCCCGACGGAAAGCAGGTGGTGATGATCACCTTCCCCAAGGAAGTGCCCTCGGGAGACCACCCCTTTTACAAACACTGCATGCTCCGCATTATGCCCTTTGACGGGGGGCAGCCCCGAACCATCGCCTATGTGTACGGCGGGCAGGGCACCATAAACGTGCCGAGCTGGTCGCCCGACGGGCGCTATATCGCTTTCGTAACCAATTCAGACTGAGCAAGACTGTATTCCCGGCCCTTGCAGGGCACCCAAAATCTCCCGAATTGCCGTATTTTTGGCCGCGCTATTCAGCCCAAATCCGGCATTCGACCTTATGGCAAATCTGCAATCCCTGCTCCGGCCCCTTGTGGCCAAGGCCCTTGGCCAGTACCTGAACTTCCTGGCGGTATTCAGTCCGGCGATGGCAGCCAAACGAGCGTTCTTTATTTTTTGCAGGGTGCGCAAAGGCCGGGTAATGCCCTTCCAGAAAGACTACCTCGAATCGGCCCGGCATAGCGTGGAAGAAGTTTCGGGCCACCAAATCCAGACCTACCAGTGGTTTGGAGAAGGGCCCCGGGTATTGCTCATACACGGCTGGGAGAGCAATACCTTCCGCTGGCGCAACCTGATAGGCTTTCTGCGGGAGGCAGGCTTCCACATTATCGCCTTCGATGCCCCTGCCCATGGCTACTCCAGCGGCAGTTTCCTGCACGTGCCGCTCTACACCGAATGCGTGGAACACATGGTACAGACCTACCAGCCCAGGCATATCGTCGGGCATTCGGTGGGTGGGATGACCGCCCTGTACCACGCCCACCGCCATCCGAACGAGCAGGTCGAAAAGATCGTAACCATCGGCTCTCCCTCGGAATTCCACGAAATCATGGAGAATTACCAGCACATCTTGCAATTCAACAACCGGGTAATGCGGGCGCTCGACCGATTTATCCATGCCGAGTTCGGGTTTCACGTGCACGAGTTTTCCACCTCGCGCTTCGCCGCCGGGAACCCTAAAAAAGGGTTGCTCCTGCACGACCGCCACGATACCATCGCCCCATTCCACGCCTCCCAGAAAGTGCACGATTCCTGGCACGACAGCGTGCTGGTCCCCACGGAGGGGCTGGGCCATTCCATGCACCAGGAGAGCGTGAACCGCCAGATCGTGGCCTTTCTGCAGGCCGGCTGAAGCTGCCTTCTGACCGGCACGGCTCATCCGATTTGAGAAGGGCTTTTTCGTACCTTAGCAGCAAACGATTTGCCATGCAACACATCACCCCCTTTCATGTGGCCATCCCGGTTCATAACCTGGCGGAATGCCGGAAATTCTACCACGAGGTTCTCGAGTGCGAAGAAGGCCGCAGCAGCGACCAGTGGGTCGACTTCAACCTGTTCGGGCACCAGGTGGTGATCCATTACAAGCCCAAATCGGCAGCGGAACTGCACACCAATCCGGTCGACGGGAAAGACGTACCGGTCCCCCATTACGGGGTAGTACTCCCCTGGGATACCTTTCACGGTTTCGCTGAGAAACTGAAGGCCAAAGGGGTGTCTTTCGTGATCGAGCCCTACATACGGTTTAAGGGGCTGGTGGGGGAACAGGCAACCATGTTCTTCCTCGACCCCGCCGGGAATGCCTTGGAATTCAAGGCTTTTCGGGACATGGGCCAGCTCTTTGCCAAGTAAGTCTATTCCCCGCCGGGCCTTTTGCCAAACCGGTTCCGCAGGGCCAGGTACAGGCCGTATATGAGCCCGAAAACCAGGGCGTACTGCCCTTCCCGTATCAGCGTTTCGGTTGCCAGGCTCCGCTCCAGGAGCAGTTTGAATCCAAAAAAGAGGAGGGCACCGGCTACTGCCTGTGCGATGATGCGCTGTGTACTCATGTCTATTGGGACCAGGCCGTGGGAACGCGGTCCCAGCGGTGTTTCTTAAGGGTTTTCATCAGGTCGGCCGGCAGCCCGCGCCCGTCGCTGGTAGCCGTATTGGCCAGCACGTTGCGGGGCTTGCGCATACCGGGGATAATCGTGGCCACGTCGTTGTTCCCGAGGATAAAGCGCAGGGCCATCTCGGCCATGGTCATGCCTGCAGGTACCAGGGGTCGCAGCAGGTCGGCCCTGTCGGCACTGGCATGCAGGTTCTCGGGCACGAAATAGGTGCCGCGCCAGTCGCCCTCCGGAAAAACCGTATCGCGGGTAATGTTGCCGGTGAGCGTGCCCTCGTCGAAAGGCACCCGCGCAATCACGGCAATGCCGTGTTCGCGGCAATAGGGAAACAAAACGTCTTCAGGGGCCTGGTCAAAGATGTTGTAGATGACCTGCACGGCGTCGATGAGCCCGGTTTTCAGGGCCCGCATCCCGTTCTCGGGCTCCCAGCGGTTCATGCTGATGCCCATCGCTGCCACCTTGCCCTCCTTTTTGAGGTCTTCCACGGCCCGCTGCCATTCCTCCCCGTCGGCCCACCCGTCGTCCCAGGTGTGGAACTGCATCAGATCGATCTGTTCCATCCCCAGGTTGGCGAGGGTCTTCTCGGTGTATTTTTTTATGTGGCTGGCCGGATAGCTCTCCTCGAGGGTGTACTCCGGTCTGGCAGGCCAGCGAAAATTCCGGGGCGGTATCTTGCTGGCGGCGAACAGCTTGGTATTTGGATGACGGCGCAGGAGCCTGCCCAGCAGGCGTTCGCTGTGCCCTTCCCCGTAGCCCCAGGCCGTGTCGAAAAAGGTGACGCCCTGCTCCACCGCCAGGTCGAGCGATTTTTCAGACTGGGTATCGTCGGAGCCTTTCCAGCCCCCCATACCCCACATGCCGTAGCCGATCTCGCTTACCTGCCAGCCTGTTCTGCCGAATGTTCTGTTTTGCATATTATTTCAATTTTATTCATGTGGTTCGTTCCGGTAATGTTCCTTAAGGAAATCTTCCGCAAAATCGTTCGTGAGGTCGCGCACTACCGTGTGTACATGGTTGGCATCGTTCTGGGTGTTGTCGTACTCAATGATGAGCATGGGTCCCTGAATGCGGTAGTAATGCGGCGTGCCCCAGCGGGTGCCTCCCGCCCATGCGAAATGGAGCCTGTCCAGCCCGGCATCGGTGATCTTTTTGCGGAAGTCTTCCGAGAACTCAAAGATATAGTTCCCGATATAGACTTCCAACAATTCCAGGAAGGCACCCTGCTGGGCCGGGGTTAGTTCGGGATAGGCAATACCCATGGGATGCAGGGTGGCCACCTCCCGGTCGGTCCCCGTTACGATATCTTCGAGAGCCGTTTCCGAAAACCGGGCCTGCCCGAGCTGGGCTTCCGAAAGGGAATTCAGCAGGGCCAGGGCCAGGGTGCTTTCCCGTTTCAGGACCTGCTTGCCCCGGTAGGGCTCAATAGACACGATGGCCGGGTTAGACCCCATGAAGGAAGGGGTCGAGGAAACGATGCGCCCT
>DATIPV010000308.1:0-1757 GCA_035471525.1 Robiginitalea sp. | reverse complement strand
GACATGCTGCGGATGCCGCGCCGCCTTTTTTCCCAGAACGAAGTACATGTCGAGATCCCCGTGATTTTTAACGGCAAGGCTTCCGCGGTATTTGCAGTCGTATACCTCCTTGATCAATTGATAAGTTCCATCTGCAATATTGATCTTGCCAACTTCGGAAGCCGATTCCATGCGCGAGGCGATGTTGACTGCATCTCCCCAGATGTCGTAGGCGAATTTCTGGGTGCCCACCACCCCGGCTACCACCGGACCCGAATTGATGCCGATGCGGATTTCGAATCGCACCTGGCCTTTTAAACTATTATCCCGGTTGGCCTCCACAAATTCGAGCATTTCCATGGCCGCCTCCACCACACGGATGGCATGGTCTGCCATGGGGAAGGGCAGCCCGCCGGCACACATGTAGGCGTCGCCAATGGTCTTGATCTTCTCCAGCCCGTATTTTTCCATGATGGCATCGAAATGGGAAAAGTAATAATCTATGCTTTTGACCAGGTTCTCAGGATCCATTGATTCGGCCTGACGGGTGAAACCCTTGAAGTCTGAGAACAGGATGGTGACCGATTCGAAACGTTGGGCCCGAACCCTCCCGTTTTGTTTCAGCTCCAGGGCTGTTTGCCTGGGCAGGATGTTGCGCAGCAGGTTTTCAGAGCGGTCCCTTTCCCACGAAATGATGGCGTTGGTCCGTTTGATGAAAATATATCGCTTGTAGCCCCCAACCACCATAACAATCAGCAGCAAGGCCGTTACCAAAACGCCCCAGATGATCCACCGCTGGCGTTTCTGATTCAGAAGCTGGAGCTGGATCTCATTTTCTTTCTGACGCAATTCCAATTCGGCTTTTTCCCGTTCCAGGCGAGACATATCGACTGTTTCCACATCCATGGAATCCTGATATCTCATATGGAAGTTGAGGTGGTTATAGGCCTCCCGGTAGTTTCCGGTCAGGTAATCCAGCTCGGCCAGGACCTGGCTGGACTCGCTGATCTGGTTTTTCAGGCCCAGCCGGTTCGCATGTTCCAGGCTCCGGACGGCCCATGTATGTGCTTTGCCGAACTCCCCCCTTTCCCGGTAGATTTGGGCCAGGTTGGTCTGATATTCGGCAATTGCAGCGTAATCCCCGTCTATTTGAAGCTCCTCGATGGCCTCCTTCATGTAGGCTTCCGCCTGGTCATAATCCCCTTTTTTAGCAAAGAGAATACCCTGATTGCCATGCACGTAGTTCAGTCCCGCCCGGTGACCGGTTTTTTCAAATATGCGGCCGGCCTCTTCCAGAAGGCGCTGGGATTTTTCTAATTCGTTCTGCTTCAGATAAAAATCCCCGACATTGAATAACACCTCGCCCAGACCTTTTAACCCGTCAGGCTTTTCCAGTTCGGCCGAATCCCTGAAAATAGTGATGCTCCTTTCGTAATACCCTGCTGCCCGCAAGGGCTCTCCCGACTTCGCATAGGTAAAGCCCAGCGACATCAGGGCCGTGCCCTCCCCGGGTTTGTAGCTTTCCGCAACAGCTGCTTCCAGAGCCGACTGGTAGGCATCCAGGGCAACCGCCAGGTTCCCTTGATCGATCTGAGAGTTTCCTTTCTGCAGATACCCCCGGTAGAGATACAGCTGGTTTTCCTGTTCCCCGGCCAGCTCAATAAGCTCGTTGGCGTAGTAAAGGGCAAGGTTGGGATTGTTGATTTCATTGAAGGCCAGTTCGCGCAGCAATTCCATTTTGGGAACACCGCTCAGGCTGTCTGCCAGGTAGATCGGGC
>DATIPV010000307.1:0-4991 GCA_035471525.1 Robiginitalea sp. | reverse complement strand
GCATATATTCCGAATTCCGCAAATTCCCGCCGGATTTTTTCAAACCCGCCTGACCCCGTTACGCGACCCACGGGCGACACCTTTCCCGAGAAGCTTATTTTCCTTAATTTTCACGGATGATAAGCCGAAACGAATTCCCTTTTACCGCCACAACCAGGCGAATTGTGCGCAAGGTGGTGCCCCTGCTCGCCATGCTTGCAGCGGGGGTGCTCCCGGCCCAGCCCTCCGGCCCGGCCGGCTACGACCTCTGGCTGCGCTTCGCCCCGGTACAGGACCCTGCCCTGCTGACCGCGTACCGGGAAGCCATCGGAGGAATCTGGATGGACCCCCGGGGGGCTACCCAGCAGATCGCCTGGGAGGAACTGACCCGGGGCCTCGGCACCCTGTTGGACCGCCCACTTGAAAAAAGCGCGGCGCCCACGGGTGGGAACCTGCTCCTGGTGGCCACCCTCGACGATTTGCCGCAAGACGTGCGGGAACAGCTCCCGGGTGGGGCACTCCGCGATGAAGGATTCCTGATTCGCCAACTGGATCGGGGCCCGAACCGGCGTCTGGTGCTTACGGCCCGCGACGACAAGGGGTTGCTCTACGGCGCCTACCGGTTGCTGCGGTTGCTGCAGACGGAACGGCCCATTGCCGGGATCGACCTGGCCGACGCCCCGAAAACGGCGCTGCGCATGCTCAATCACTGGGACAACCTCGACCGGACCGTGGAGCGGGGCTACGCCGGGGCATCCATCTGGAACTGGCATACCCTGCCGGGCTATATCGACCGGCGATACACCGATTACGCCCGGGCGAATGCTTCCCTGGGCATCAACGCCACGGTGGTAACCAACGTGAATGCCAATGCGCTGGTGCTGACGGCACCCTACCTGGAAAAAATAAAGGCCCTGGCCGGGGTGATGCGCCCCTACGGGATCCGCCTGTTCCTGACCGCCCGCTTTTCGGCTCCGATGGAGATCGGCGGACTGCCGACGGCCGACCCCCTCGACCCATCCGTGATAGCCTGGTGGAAGGCCAAGGCGGATCAGATTTACGCCCTGATACCCGATTTCGGCGGCTTCGTGGTCAAAGCGAATTCCGAAGGCCAGCCGGGCCCTCAGAATTACAGCCGGTCGCACCTGGAGGGGGCCAACATGATGGCCGATGCCCTGGCTCCCCACCGCGGGCTGCTGATCTGGAGGGCCTTTGTCTATTCGGAACACGACCCGACCGACCGGGCCAAACAGGCCTATGCCGAATTTATGCCCTACGACGGCCTGTTCCGGGAGAATGTGCTGCTGCAGGTAAAAAACGGACCCATCGATTTCCAGCCCCGGGAGCCCGTGCACCCGCTCTTCGGGGCCATGAAGCAGACCCCGTTGGTAATGGAGTTCCAGATCACGAAAGAATACCTGGGCTTTGCCACCCACCTGGTGTTTTTGCCCAGGCTCTTCGAGGAGGTGCTCCAGACCGATACCCGGCAGCAGGGGGAAGGATCCACCGTGGCCCGGGTGGTCGACGGCTCCCTGTACGGCCATAAGCTGGGCGGGATGGCGGGGGTTGCCAACATCGGCTCCGACCTGAACTGGACCGGGCATCCCTTTGGGCAGGCCGACTGGTATGGTTTCGGCCGGCTGGCCTGGGACCCTGGCCTCGATGCCGCCACTCTGGCGGAGGAGTGGATTCGCTCTACCCTGGGAAACGACCCGGCCACGGTGAAAACGATTCAGGACATGATGCTCCGGTCGCGGGAGGCCGTTGTGAACTACATGATGCCCCTGGGGCTGCACCACCTTTTCGACACCGGCCACCATTACGGCCCCGGCCCCTGGGTAGGCGACCTCTCGCGGCCCGAATGGAACCCGGTCTATTACCATCAGGCCGGCCCCGGGGGCATTGGCTTTGACCGGAGCCCGACCGGCAGCAATGCGGCAGGGCAGTACGCGGCCCCCTTGGCTGAGCGCTACGGAAAGGCGGAGACCTGCCCGGAAGAGTTGCTGCTCTGGTTCCACCACCTGCCCTGGGACTACCGGATGAAAAACGGCCTGAGGCTTTGGGACGCCCTGGGCCTCAAATACCAGGAAGGTGTCGATGCGGTACGCGGCATGATCGCGACCTGGGAATCCCTGGAGGGCAAAGTGGAACCGGACTTGCACACGCAGGTGCGGATGCTGCTCGAGATCCAGCACCAGGAAGCCCGCTGGTGGAAAGACGCCTGCATGTCGTATTTCCAGACCTTCTCGAAACTCGGATTTCCGGAGGGCATGGAACCGCCGCAGCACAGCCTGGAGTACTACCGGTCGCTGCGGTTCCCGTATGCGCCGGGAACCCGCCCGGGCTGGAATTGAACCAAAACAAGAAAGATGAACCAAAAAATTGCCATTGTAACCGGGGGAACATCGGGGTTGGGTTATGCCACGGCCCGCAAGTTTTGCGAGGCGGGATACCGCTGCTACCTGGTGGGCCGCAATGCGGAAAAAACGCATAAAAGCTGCTCCGAAATGGGCCCCAATGCCCGGCCGGTGGTGCTCGACCTCACCCACCTCGACCAGATTCCCGGCGCTATCGCTGCCATTGCCGAAGAAGCCGGGGGCATAGACGTGCTGGTGAACAACGCCGGCATCAACATGAAAAAAGGTTTCCTGGAGGTGACCGACGCCGAATTCCAGGCCATTATCCATACCAACCTGCAGAGCGTTTTCAGCATCAGCCGGGAGGTGGCCCGGGTCATGCAGGGGCGGGAAGGGGCCAGCATCATAAACATCAGCTCCATGGCCGCCCAATACGGCCTGCCCTATGTAATTGCCTATTCGGCCAGCAAGACCGCCATTGAAGGGATGACCCGTGCCATGGCTGTGGAACTGGCCCCTATGAACATTCGGGTAAACTGTGTGGCGCCCGGTTTTATCAAGACGCCCATGACGGCCAAAGCACTCGACAGCGACCCGGCCCGGAAAAGCCGGGTCTTTGCCCGCACGCCCATGGGAGAGATGGGTCTTCCCGAAGACATCGCAGACGCGGTGGTTTTCCTGGCTTCCCCTCAGGCCCGTTTCATTACCGGCGCCATATTGCCCGTCGACGGGGGAAATAGCATTGGATTCTGATGGAAACCGCTGCCACCACATTCCGGATGTTGCCCAGCATGCGCTGGTACGGCCCCCAGGACGGGGTTACCCTATCGTCCATCCGCCAGGCAGGGGTGGAAGGGATCGTTACGGCCCTGCACCAGTTTGCCCCCGGGGAAGTTTGGCCCCTGGAAGCCATCCGCGAGCGGCAGGAGCTCGTTCGCGCCGCTGGCATGGAATGGGTGGTGGTCGAGAGCCTGCCCGTTTCGGAGGCCATCAAACAGCAGAAAGGCGATTTTGAAACCCATATCGAAAATTACAAGGTGAGCCTGCGCAACCTGGCGGCCTGTGGCATTCGGGTAATCACCTACAATTTTATGCCGGTGCTCGACTGGGTGCGCACGGCGGTAGACCACCAGAACCCCGACGGGACGCGAACCCTGAGGTTCGACCGGGCTGCCTTTGCCTATTTTGACCTCTTCCTGCTGAGGCGACCCGGGGCAGAAGCCGATTACACCCCCGAGGTGAAGGCACGTGCAGAGGCCCTTGCCGCTGGCATTCCCGAGGCTGATCGGGAGCGGTTGCGCCGGTCTGTGCTGCAGGGCCTGCCCGGGAGCGACGAACAATTCACGGAGGAGCAGTTGCTCGGCCTGCTGGCCCAATACGACCGAATCCCGGCGGCACGCCTGAGGCAGCACCTGGTCTTTTTCCTGAAACAGGTCGTACCTGTTGCCCGGGAGTGCGGGCTGGTTCTGGCCATTCATCCCGACGACCCGCCTTACCCCTTGCTCGGTTTGCCGCGGGTGGTATCCACACAAGCCGATCTGCAGGCGCTTTTCGATGCGGTGCCCGAATCCGAAAACGGCCTTTGCTACTGCACCGGGTCGCTGGGGGCCGGTCTGGACAACGACCTGCCCGCCATCCTCGACGCTTTCGGGGAGCGGGTCCATTTCCTGCACCTGCGCAATGTACGGCACGAGGCAGCCGGCATTTTCCGCGAGTCGGAGCACCTGGACGGGCAGGTACCCATGGAAGCGGTGGTCAGCCGCATCCTGGACCTGATGAAGCGAAGGGGCCAGCGCCTCCCCATGCGGCCCGACCACGGCTTCCTGTTCGACCTGGACGCTGGAACGCGCAGCTACCCCGGCTATTCGCTCATCGGCCGGCTGAAAGGCCTGGCCGAACTCCGCGGGCTGGAACAGGGGCTGCTCTACCATCACAAACCACGTTGAATCATGAAAGGCACATCCTTCTTACTTTTTCCACTCGGGCTGCTCCTGGCAGCATCCTGCCAGCAGGGCCCGAAGGCCCGCGAGGCGGTTTCGGTTAAATCCGGCACAGTCGTAAAGCCCGATACGGCCCTTATCAGCGGCCTGTATACCGCCGACCCTTCGGCCCATGTATTCGGAGACCGGCTCTACATCTACCCTTCCCACGACATCGAATCGGGTGTTCCGGCAGACGACCTGGGAAGCCATTTCGACATGAAGGATTACCACGTTTTCTCCCTCGACAGCGTGGGCGGAGCGGTAACCGACCACGGGGTGGCCCTGGCCCTGGAGAACATCCCCTGGGCCGGCCGGCAGCTCTGGGCCCCCGATGCGGCACAGAAAGACAGCATGTATTACCTGTACTTCCCGGCCAAGGACAAGGAAGATGTCTTTCGAATCGGGGTGGCCATTTCGGCCCGCCCGGAAGGCCCCTTTACGGCCCTTCCTGAGCCCATTCCCGGCAGTTTCAGTATGGACCCGGCCGTTTTCAGGGACTCCGACGGGTCGTTTTATATGTATTTTGGCGGCATCTGGGGCGGGCAGTTGCAGCGTTGGGAAAGCGGCGCCTATACCCCGCAAGACGTATACCCGGAAGGCGACGCTCCGGCCATTTCCCCGAAAATGGCGCGCCTGGCCGACGATATGAGCTCTTTCGCAGAGCCGCCCCGGG
>DATIPV010000306.1:0-2222 GCA_035471525.1 Robiginitalea sp. | reverse complement strand
CGTGCGTACGCCAGACGGGCTTCGGAAGGTGACTACCGGGCTGCAGACCCTGGAACGCGTTGAGATCATCTCGGGGCTCGAAACGGGCAGCCGGCTCCTAAATCCTGCCGAATGACACAGTGGAGGCTTATCCTGGATATTGCCAAGACGCACCTGCTCACCAAGATGAAATCGACGGTAACCGCGGCCCTGGGCGTCACCTTCGGGATCGGAGCCTATATTACCCTGGTGAGTTTTATGACCGGCCTCAATAAGATGCTGGACGATCTGGTCCTGAACCAGACCCCGCACATCCATCTGTACAACGAGATAAAACCCTCCGAAAGCCAGCCTATAGAGCGATTCGCGGCATTCCGGGGCGACCTGCTGGCCATCCGTTCGGTACGCCCCCGCCAGGAACCGCTCAAAATCCACAACGCCCTCCCCATCTTGCAGCAGCTCCGCGACGACCCGCGCGTGCTGGGCGCCACACCCCAACTCCGGGCCCAGATCTTTTACCTTTCCGGTTCCCAGGACCTGGGCGGGGTGCTTATGGGGGTAGACATCCTGGAAGAAGAACGGCTTTCCAGCCTGGGAGATTACATTGTGCAGGGAACCCCGCAGGCCCTGTACAATTCCGACAACGGCATCATCCTGGGAATCGGGCTGGCCAAGACCCTGTCGCTCTCGGTGGGCGACCGGGTGCAGGTGAGCACCCCCGCAGGCGGCCTCTTCCCCCTGAAAATAGTGGGCTTCTACCAGAGCGGCCTGGCCGACATCGACAATTCTCGGAGCTTTGCCGAACTGAAGACCGTGCAGCGCATCCTCGGGCAGCCCCGGGACTACATTACCGACATCAACGTAAAACTCCATCAGATCGAACAGGCCGTGCCCATGGCCCGCGAACTGCAGAACCGTCTCGGCATCAGGGCGCGCGACATCCGGGAGGCCAACGCCCAGTTCGAGACGGGCACCAGCATCCGCAACCTGATCACCTATGCCGTGTCGATTACGCTGCTTATCGTGGCCGGGTTTGGCATCTACAACATCCTGAACATGATGATCTACGAGAAGATGAACGATATCGCCATTTTGAAAGCCACCGGTTTTACGGGGAAAGACGTAAAGAACGTCTTTATGAGCCAGGCCCTGCTCATCGGCCTGCTGGGAGGCGTGCTGGGCCTGCTGTTAGGCCTGTTGCTGAGCCGCCTGATAGACACCCTGCCCTTTGAAACGGAGGCGCTGCCGACCATCAAGACCTTCCCCGTAAACCACAACCCCTGGTTCTACCTGATCGGCATCACCTTTGCCCTGATATCCACTTTTATAGCCGGTTACATGCCTTCGGCACGGGCCCGGCGGATCGACGCGGTGCAAATCATCCGCGGAAACTAACCCCCTGCCATGACCCCTGTACTGGAATGCAGCCATATCGAAAAATATTTCACCAAACCGGTGAAGTTCCACGTGCTCAAAGACATCAGCTTCCAGATAGCCCCCGGGGAATTCGCCAGTATTATGGGGAAGTCGGGCTCGGGCAAATCGACCCTGCTCTACATTTTGTCTACCATGGACACCGATTATGAGGGATCCCTATTCCTGAAAGGGGAGCGCATTACCGGTAAGCCGCGCGACTACCTCTCCCTGGTGCGGAGCCAGCATATCGGCTTTGTATTCCAATTCCACTACCTGCTGGGAGATTTCAGTGTGCTCGAAAACGTAATGCTGCCCGCTCGCAAGCTGGCCGTCAAAAGCCCGGAGGAAATCAGGCACGACGCCCACGAAAAGCTCAAGCTGCTCAACATCGGGCACCTGGCCGGCAAACGCGCCAACCGGATCTCAGGGGGCGAGAAGCAGCGGGTTGCCATCGCCCGGGCCCTGATCAACGATCCGTCCATTCTGATGGGAGACGAGCCCACCGGCAACCTCGACAGTTATAATTCGGAGAACGTCTTTCAGATTTTCCGGCAGCTCAAGGAGGAAAAAGGTATTTCCCTGCTGGTGGTGACCCACGACCTGGACTTCGCGACCCGAACCGACCGCATCCTGGAAATGGAAGACGGGCAGATCATCAAAGGAAACTCCTAACCCCTATTCCCAGCGCCCCAGGCGCCGGCGCAACTGCCACAGCTCCTGCTCCATCAGGTCGAGTCGGTCCAACAGGTGCTGCACGGCCTGCAGCCCCGGGGGGCCGAGCTCCAGATCGCGGTGCAGGCGCACCAGCCGTTCGAGCCGCCCGAGCT
>DATIPV010000305.1:0-9011 GCA_035471525.1 Robiginitalea sp. | reverse complement strand
GGCACCCCGTAATGGTCGCTGGCCGGTTCCCGTTCCCCGAAGTCGGCATCGGAATAGGAATGGATGTGCATGTCGATGATCCGCGTCTGGGCCTGGGCGGTCATCCCTGCCAGGGCGTAAAATGCCAGATAGCCGAGAATCCTTCCGGGTAAAGCCATCATTCTTTATTGGGTATTTGTTCCGCCCCGGCTGCTGTAAGCACCTCGTTCACTCCGGACAGGTGCTGTTGAAGGGCTGCCTCCAAATCCCCCAAATGCCTGTCCAGTTCGGCCGACAACTCCCCGAATACCTTGTAGGCCCCTGCCGTGGGCCGGGCATCTCCCGTTTCCACGCTGCGACGCAGGGAGGCCAGGCGGTTGTTCAGCCTGATGGGGAAATTGAGCGGGTCCTGCCCGGACTGGTTCCGCACCTGGTAGAGTTCCTCCTCGATGGCCGCCAGCTTTCGGAGGAAGGGCTTTATGGTGGATTCGTACCCGTCGGCGGGCACCTTCGACCGGGCCGAATCGATTTGCCCCCGAATCTCGCGTATGCGGATCACCGCCTCATTGGCCGCACTGGTCCTCTGCACGATACGGGAAGCCAGTTCAAACTGCTCCTGCAGGTCGGCTTCCGACACGCCTTTCAGGTTCGGGTCCATCGCGATGCGGAAGGGGTGGGTCTGCTCCACACCCCCCGCCTTCATCCGCACCTGGTAGTCGCCGGGAGGGGCCTTGGGGCCGCGCTGGGGACGTCCGCTCCAGATGATCATGCCCGGGAAGACGGTTGCGCCCGGGTATCGCAGGTCCCAGGTAAAGCGATTCAGGCCCCTGGCCGTGGTGGGTTTGCCGGAACCGTCGCGCTCCCAGCGCGGCACATTCGGGTCTTCCTGGTATTCGGGCAGGCTTCCGGTAAAGGTCCGGACCACCTGCTGCCGGGCGTCGAGGATCTCGAAGGTAATGGTGTCGAGCTGCGCCTGCAGGTAATACTGGAAAGACGCATCCGTGAGTCCCCTGTAGGCATCTCCCGGCTCGTACAGCACGGCAGGCTGCGAGGCGAATTCGCTTCGGTGCTGCCGTAAGGGCTGAATGTCGTCCAAGATCCAGAAGCCCCGGCCGTGGGTTCCCAGCACCACATCGTTGTCCTTGACCACCAGGTCCCTCACGGGGGTGTCGGGCAGGTTCAGCTGCAGGGATTGCCACAGGGCGCCGTCGTCCATGGAAAAATAGACCCCGTGCTCGGTAGCCAAAAACAACAGCCCCTGCCGCACCGGGTCTTCGCGCACCGCGCGGGCGAAATGGCCGTCGGCGATGCCGTTGGTGATTTTCGTCCAGGTCTTGCCGTAATCGTGGGTCTTGAACACATAGGGCTGCCGGTCGTCTACCTGGTAGCGGTTGGCCGCCAGGAAGAGGGTGCCCGGCCGGTGCCGCGACTCGTCAATAATGCTCACACGGGAGAATTTGGGCAGGCCTTTGGGGGTAATGTCTTCCCAGTTTTTGCCCCCGTCGCGGGTAATGTGCACCCTGCCGTCGTCGGAACCGGCCCAGATGGTCTGGATATCGTGGTAGGAAGGCGCCAGGGCAAACACGGTGGCGTAAATCTCAGGCCCGTTCATATCCATGGTGATTACCCCGCCCGTTTTTCCGAGGGTACTCGGGTCGGCATAGGTGAGGTCGGGGCTGATCCTTTCCCACGACTGCCCGTCGTCGGTGGTCTTCCAGACATGCTGGGAACAGGTGTACATCACCGTGGGGTCCTGGTGGGCAAACATAATGGGGAAGGTCCACTGCCAGCGCTCGGGCAGGGCCTCGGCCGGTTCGCCGGAAAAGAAGCGCGGGTACACCTGAATGTCGCGGATCTGGCCGTTGCTGCGGTCGTAACGCGTGAGCAGGGCCCCCTGGCTCCCGGCGTAAAAGATATCGGGGTTGGTGGGGTGCTGGGTAATCCAGCCGCTCTCGCCCCCGCCCACTTCGTAATACCAGCCGTGGTTCGGGCCGCCCGCCTGCATGAAATCCCAGCCCTCGCTGGGCATGGCCAGGGTGGTGTTGTCTTGCTGGGCCCCCGCCACATGGTAGGGCACGTCGCTGGTGGCCATTACGTGGTAGAACTGTGAGGTCGGGTAATCCTGCTCGGTCCACGACTTGCCGCCGTTGCTGCTCACATTGGCGCCCCCGTCGTTGGAGTTGATCATCCGCTGCGGGTTGTTGGGGTCGATCCACAGGTCGTGGTTATCCCCGTGGGGTACCCCTATGGTGGTGTCGAAGGTCTTGCCCCCGTCAGTCGATTTGTAAAAGCCCGTGTTGAGGCAGTAGACCGTTTCCCGGTCCCACGGGTCGGCGTAAATGCGGGAGTAATAAAAAGCCCGCTGGCGCAGTTTGCGCTCCTCGTTGGTGCGCTCCCAGGTCTGCCCGGCGTCGTCGGAGCGGAAAACGCCCCCCTCGGCCGCCTCCACGATGGCCCAGACCCGGTTCGGGTCTGCCGGGGAAACCGTTACCCCGATCTTGCCCACGGGGCCCGGGGGCATGCCCGGGTTTGCGGTCAGGTCGGCCCAGGTGTCGCCCCCGTCGACCGATTTCCACAGTTTGCTGTCGCCCCCGCCGCCCCACATCTTCCAGGCCTTGCGGTACACCTCCCAGGTGCTTGCGTACAGCACCTTCGGGTTGCTGCGGTCGATGATCAGGTCGACGGCCCCTGCTTTGGGGCCGACGTACAGCACCTTCTGCCAGGTATTTCCCCCGTCGGTGCTGCGAAAGACGCCGCGCTCTTCGTTTTCACCGTAGGGATGCCCGAGGGCGGCCACATACACGATGTCGGGGTTCGTGGGGTGGATGCGGATGCGGGCCACTGCCTGGGTTTCCCTCAGCCCCAGGTGCCGCCAGGTCTTTCCGCCGTCTGTGGATTTGTACACCCCGTCGCCCTGGGTGATACTGCCCCGCAGCTGCACCTCTCCCATGCCGATGTATACCACATCCGGGTTGGTTTCGGCCACGGCCACCGCCCCCACCGAGGAGCTGCTCACCTGCCCGTCCGTTACCGGAGACCACTCCTGGCCCCCGTCGGTAGTTTTCCAGAGCCCGCCCCCGGTGGCCCCGAAATAGTATTCGTCGGGGCGGCCCGGGCTGCCCGTGGACCCCAGGGAACGCCCGCCCCGCTTCGGGCCGATATTGCGCCATTTCAGGGCCGCGTAAAAACTCTTGTCGGGTATGGGGGAAGAAGGTTCAGGGGAAGTAGATTTTTTCTGGGCCCCGGCTGTGCCGGAAAACCCCAGTAGCCCCAGCAGCAGGGCAGCGGCCATAAAACGTCTCATAATCGGGTTGGTTTTAGGTGTTAGCAGGCGGTGCCGGCTTACACCTAAAAGTAACGATAAAATGGAAACGAATGGCGACGCGGGTGAATGTCCCCATCCAGGGATTGCTCAAAAGCGATACACCGCGGCATTGATGTGCATGCCCGCCCCCACGGAAGCAAAAACGACCAGGTCTCCCGGGTGGATGCGGTGTTCATCCAGGTCCTTTCTCAGTATAAGGTCCAGCATGGTCGGCAGCGTGGCCACCGAAGAATTCCCGAGCCATCCGATGGTCATCGGCATAACGTCCTGGGGGGCATCGTCGTGCCCGTACAGGTTGTAAAGCCTTTTCAAAATGGCATCGTCCATTTTTCCATTGGCCTGGTGGATGAGCACTTTCTTGATATCATCCAGATGCAACTGGCTTTTTTCCAGACAGGCCTTAATGGCCGAAGGCACATTTTCAAGGGCGTATTGATACAGCTTTCGCCCGTGCATTTTTAAATACAGGTGGTGCCTGAGGTCTTCGCCGGGCTCGTACGATTTTCCCATAAACAGCATTTGGGAATGCAGAAAGGTATCCGAGCGCGATTTATGGGCCAGAATGCCCACGGGTGTTTCACTTTTGCGGGCTTCCAGCACCACCGCCCCGGCCCCGTCGGCATACAACATGCCGTCCCGGTCGTGAGGGTCGTAAACCCTCGACAATACTTCGGCTCCGATGACCAGGACCTTGGTGGCGTCTCCCGATTTGATGAAATAATCGGCCTGGATCAGCCCCTGTAGCCATCCCGGGCAGCCAAAGATGATATCGTAGGCCACCGTGTCGGGGTTTTCGATACCCAGCTGATGCTTTACCCGGGCAGCCAGGGCCGGGACGATGTCGATCCGGTTGGTGCCTTTTTTTACATCGCCAAAATTGTGGGCGAAAATCACATAATCCAGCTCTTCCTTGTCGATCCCGGCTGCGGCCAGGGCCTCCCGGGCAGCCAGGGTGCCGATGTCCGAAGCCACCAGGGTGTCGGAAACATACCTTCTCTCGGCAATAGTGGTGATTTCAAGGAACTTATCAATGATCTCCTGATTCGATTTATCCAGCTTCTTTCCGTGGGTATCATGGAATTCGTGACCCAGGAAATCGACGTTGCGGACGCGTTTGGATGGGATGTAACTACCGGTGCCGGTAATGATGCTGTATATGTCTTCTTTCATAAAGTTCTGCCTACTTGTTATTCGGTCTTTCCCCCGGATGGCTACCCCCGGACCACGTGCCTGCCCAACTTGGGAAGGGGTACGCTCAGGGTGGCTGGCTGCTAAAATCCGGTTCGGACAATGGATTGGTAATCAATCGATAATGGCTCTCCCATCTTTGCGGCAGTGCCTAAATGTAGGAATTCTGACGCAGCCCGGCTCAATACCGATGTTAATTTCTCCTATATAAGGCCCCCGGCACGGGCTATTTGTGAAAAGCCGCCGAAATTATTATCTTTTGAAACGCACGCTGCGGGCTGGCTCCGCGGCAATTGGCAATTGCTATGAAAAAGTTTTTGTTCCCGGCGCTTTGGCTGTTGCTGGCAGCCTGCAGCCCGGCAGACCCAGCAATGGACGGGGACGCCGGCGCACAGGGCAGCAACACCTCCCCGAATCCGGAAAACCCGGGCGGTTCGCCACAGGTTCCTTCCGGGGAAGGCGGTGCGCCCTCGGTAGATCTGGAAGACCTTACGCGCGATTTCACCATCCTGATGGAAACGCTGAGCGTCCCCGGCGCGCAGGTGGCTGTTGTGCGCGACGAAAAACTGGTGTACCTGAGGTCGTTCGGGCTGGCAGAAATATTCCAGGGAACCCGGGTAAACGACAACTCCCTTTTTCGCATCGGGGGCATTTCCAAGCCTGTTACGCTGCTTGCGCTTTCCAGGCTCATCGGGCAGGGGCTGCTGGGCCCCGACGATTTGGTCTTCGGGCCCGAAGGCATCCTGGGAGACCAGTACGGCCTGCTCCCCTACGAACCCCTGGAGATGCAAATTACCGTGCGCCAGCTGGTCGAGCACCGGGCCGGTTTTACAGACAGCCCTTTCGACATTATGTTCGACGATCCGGCCCTGAGCCAGGCCGACCTCATCGGCAAGGTGCTCGACCAGCGCTCGCTGGCCTTCGAGCCCGGCACGGGGTACGCCTACTCCAATTTCGGGTATTGCCTGCTGGGCCGCATCATTGAGGCTGCTTCGGGCGTCCCCTACGAGCAATACGTGTTCGAGGAGATATTGGCGCCCATGGGAATCAACCAAATGCAGGTGAGCCGCGACGGGCTGGGGGGAACCGTTGCGGGGGAAGTAAGTTACTACTCTTCCTGGGACACGCCCTACCCCCTGAACGTGAGCCGGATGGATTCGCACGGAGGGTGGCTGGCCTCGGCCTACGACCTGGCGCTTATCGCTGCACAGGCCGATGGGGGCAGTCGTTTCCCCGACCTGCTCCGGGCCAACGAGGGCCTCGATTACCTCAGCAGCGGCATCTGGGGCCACAACGGGGCCCTGCCGGGCACTATCGCCCTGCTGCGGGTGAGCGGTCCTCTTTCCTATGCGGTACTGATGAACCGGGGCGAGGCCAATTTTCAGGAGGTCATCCAAGTGATCACCAACTTCATGAACGAGAAGACGCAGAACCGGACCGAGTGGCCCCAGGTCGATTATTTCAGGCAAATGTAAAGGCTGGAAGGGCCACCGGCAGGGCCGGCGTTATTCTGCCAACCGATCCAGGCCGAGGAAAGCGATCGGCAGATCGGTCTGTCCCTGTGTGGCCAGATCGGCCAGCACTTCCCCCACGGCGCTTGCAAACTTAAAGCCGTGCCCGCTGAAGCCGCAGCCCACCACTACGTCTTTGCCCTGTCCGGGTAAAAAATCGAGGATAAAATCGGCATCGGGGGTATTGGTATACAGGCATATTTTTACGCTCCGTATCTCGCCCTGCCCGCCGGGCAGGAATTTGCGCAGAAAGGACGTTAGGGGCCGGGTATCGGCCGGGGTGGTTTCCCGGTTTGCCAGGGCCGGGTCGCCCACCGGTTCGCCGGGATGATGCAGGGCCAGTTTCAGGCCGGCTGCCGGCCCGGCCTCGCCTTCGGGCAACATGGGAAAACCGTAATAGCACTTGCCGTTTTCTTCGTACATCCAGCAGGGGAAACGCCCGAGGCCAAAATCTTCTTCCTTTTCGGGGCGTACCCAGGCCAGGGCCTGACGCGTTACCTGTAAGCTGCCGGCCAGGGAAGGCAGCAGCTTCCCGGCCCAGGGCCCCGCGGCAACCACCAGCTTCCGGGCGCGGTAGCTGCCCCGGTTTGTGGTAACCGTAATGCCCGCTTCCCGGCGCTGCCATTCCAGCACGGCTTCCCGGGTATGAATCTCGGCGCCGTGCCTTTTGGCCTGTTCGGCCAGCAGCTCGATGCACCGCTCGGGTACCAAGAACCCCGCTTCGGGTTCTTCCAGCATCAAAAAACCTTCGGGCAGCCTAAACTGCGGGAAGCGGCGGGCCCGCTCCCCGGCCTCCAGGCGCCGCAGGGGGATGCCGAACCGGGCCGAAGACTCCAGCACGGTTTGCAGGAAGGGGCTTCCCGGAAGGCCGAAGTAGACCAGGCCTGTCTGGTAATACACGCGGGAGCCGGTTTCCCGTTCCAGGGTTTGCCAGTTCTCGTAGGCGCGCTGCAAAATCGGCACATACTCCGGGCTTTCCCCATACGCCTTGCGGATGATGCGGGTCTGGCCGTTGTGGGAACTCAGCTGGTTGGGCAGGTCGAATTGCTCGAGGCCCAATACGCGCACCCCGCGCCTGGCCAGGTGGTAGCAGGTCGCGGCCCCCATGCTGCCCACGCCCAGCACGATTACGTCGTAGGTATTCCTTTCAGAGGCCTCCATCGGTTATGCATCATTGAGAGGGTACACGCCATAAATATAGTATTTATCCTCCCCGTTTCGGATAGCCGGAAGCCGTGGCTCCCCCATGAACCTGGACCCCGGTATTACCAGGTGGAAATGCCCCGTATTTCCTGTACTTTTAGACCATGATTCTCCACCAACCCTGCTAAGCATGCCTGTTTTACAAAAAATTTCGTCAGCCTGGCGCTGCGCCCTGCTTTTTATGCCGGGCCTGTTGTTGCTTCGTCCAGACATCCTGCCCGCCCAGACCCAAACCGATTTCGAGGTGATTGCCTACTACGCGGGAGACGGCCAAGACCTGGAACGGTACCGCTGGGAGCAGGTAACCCAGGTTATTTTCAGCTTTTGCCATCTCGAAGGAAATGAACTGGCCGTAGCCAATGCCCGCGACAGTGTGGCCATTCGCAACCTGGTAAGCCTGAAGGGGGAATTCCCCCGCCTCAAGGTTTTGTTGTCCCTGGGCGGGTGGGGCGGCTGCGAAACGTGCTCTCCGGTATTTTCCAGCGCCAGCGGGATAACGGATTTTGCCCGTTCCGTAAAAAAGCTCACCGCAATGTACGGTACCGACGGCATAGACCTGGATTGGGAATATCCGGCCATCGAGGGGTATCCGGGCCATCCGTACGATCCGGCCGACCGGGAACATTTCACCCGGTTGGCGGCCGAATTGCGCAGGGAACTCGGGGCCGAAGCCCTGATAAGCTTTGCAGCCGGCGGATTTCAGAAATACTTCGACCATGCCATCGACTGGACTGCCGTTTTGCCCTATATCGACTTTGTGAATCTGATGAGTTACGACCTGGTGGGCGGGTACAGCACCGTTACCGGCCACCACACCCCGCTCTACTCCAATGACCGGCAGCCGGGCTCGGCCGATTTCGGGGTGCGTACCTTGCTGAACCTGGGGGTGCCCGCCCGTAAGATCGTGCTGGGCGCCGCCTTTTACGGGCGCAGCTGGCAGGATGTCGACCCTGCCGGCAATGGGCTCTATCAAACGGGCACTTTCAAAGCCTTTATCCCGCACCATCGCTTCGATTCGGTCCTGACTGCCGGTCAGGGGTTCGTGTTTTTCCGGGATCCCGTTTCCCAGGCACCCTACGCTTACAGTGCCCGCCTGCGCGAATTCGCCACCTTCGACGATGCCGAATCCCTGGCCGCGAAAACCCGTTATGCCCTGGAGCAACAGCTGGGGGGCATCATGTTCTGGCAACTGACAGACGATCGCAGCGACGGCGGCCTGCTGCAGGCCATCTGGGAGGTCAAAGCGGGTTACTGACGGGTTGGTGCCCGAAATAATCTGCAACCCCCTCCCCTTTTATTGAACCAGCAGGTCCCTGACCAGGTTCCCCTGGGCATCCAGGAGTTCCATTCTCGGGGTGTTGTCCTTATCGAGGTAGATCCGCAAGCGGTCTGTTCCATAGGTATCCTGAAGGAACATTCCGGTGGCGCGGTCGTAATCGCGACCTATGAAAAGCCTGGGTGCCGTAATCGGTTCGCCCCCGTTCCGTTGCTTCAGGAATTCCAGCTTCTGGCGGTTGATATAGCCGGCCCGATCCAGGGAATCGAAAACCTGAAGGATTTGGGGTGCCGTCAGGTCTTTGTCCCGTTCCCACAACTGCAAGCCGTAGCGATTAGATCCATCTTCGGCCGTATACTCCATCAACTGCATCACCTGATCGTTCTTGTACTGGTCAAAGGAAAGGAAAACCTGGTTGCCGCCCGCCTCCTTGTTCCCGTAATACGCAAGGCCGCCGACCTCATCCTGCTCTTCATTGAAGAACAGAATCCCGGGCGGCCTTTGACGATCCGGAAAAGGGGTTCCGTCG
>DATIPV010000304.1:0-7064 GCA_035471525.1 Robiginitalea sp. | reverse complement strand
GTCTTCGATAGACATGGCATAATCGACCATTTTCTGAAGGTGTCTGCCATATTCGGGGATGTGGAGGGGCGGTCGTTCGGTATTGTATTCGAGTTGCTCTACTACAAAGGGTTGCGTATTCAAAGTATTTTGTATGAAATTAAAAGGATTGTTTCCGGGACTGCAAAGTACCAAATAATACCGAGATATCCATGCTCAGAGGGAGATAACGCCTCCGATTTCGCCTACCTGCCTGTATTTGGCGATTACCTCGTCGGGGTTGTCCAGGCCCACGGTAATGGAAAGGCTCGTATACTTGCCGTTACGGGAAAGTTTCGACTCGATTACCGCCCCGGTATTGTTGAAAATGGTCTCGATCCGGCCGATTTTCTCGGGATCCGACAAAACAATGAACTTATAGAGGTAAACCGAAGGCCAGCGGCTCGATTTGAGCAGTTCTTCCTTCAGTCGTTCGTAAAAGTCATCCTGCCCGTCGGGATCCATGCTTATTTTTTTTTGCAAATATACGGCATGCCAGCCATTTGAACCTGCCGCCGGGAATATGTATTTTTGTGGGATAAGCGAAAGGCAATGGCATGGCGAAACGGATCGTGATCACAGGCGGACCGGGCACAGGAAAGACTGTGCTGGTAGAAAGGCTGGAAGAAATGGGGTATCCGTGTTTCCACGAAATCATCCGGGAAATGACCCTGGAGGCCAGGGAACGGGAATCCCATGCAGACCAGGTTACCAACCCCCTGGTTTTCGTATCGGATCCGCTCGCGTTCAACAGGCGACTCCTGGAGGGCCGCATCAGGCAGTACCACCTTGCAGAGGAAATGCAGCATCCGATCGTATTTTACGACCGGGGAATGCCCGACGTACTGGCCTACATGGAATATTTCTCGCAGTCGTTCGACACCCATTTCATCGATCCCTGCGAGCAGTTGCGCTACGACGCCGTGGTGTTGTTGCCGCCCTGGGAGGAGATCTACAGGCAAGACGGGGCCCGGCTCGAAAATTTTGAGCAGGCCTGCGAAATCCACGACCGCCTGGAGGTACGCTACCGGTCTTGCGGCTATACGGTTCGCACCCTGGAAACCGGCCCCGTGCAACAGCGCATCGAATACCTCTTTCAGCTCATTTCGGATATCCATGGTTGAGTCGGCCGAAGAAATATTGAACAAATACTGGGGGTACGAGTCCTTCCGGGGCTCCCAGAAAGCCGTCATCGAAGCGGTCCTCCGGGATGAGGACGTAATCGCCCTGATGCCTACCGGGGGAGGTAAGTCGGTCTGCTACCAGGTCCCCGCCCTGATCCGCGGGGGGATCTGCCTGGTGGTTTCCCCCCTGGTCGCCCTGATGGAGGATCAGCTGGCGGGTCTGAAAGCGCGCGGGGTCAAGGCCATGGGGCTCTACGGAAAACTGACCGAGGAAGACCTGCTGCGCCGGCTCGACAATGCTGTTTACGGCGGGTACCGCCTGCTGTACCTCTCCCCGGAACGCCTTGCTCAGGACCTGGTTTTGCAGCACATAGCCCGGATGCCCGTGAGCCTGATGGCCATAGACGAGGCTCATTGCATTTCCCAATGGGGGTTCGATTTCCGCCCGGCCTACCTGCAATGCGCACAACTCCGGGAAATGCACCCCGGGGTACCCCTTATGGCCCTTACGGCCACGGCCACAGCCGAAGTGCTCGACGATATTACCCGCTTGCTGGGCCTGCAAAAGGCCCGGGTCTTCAAAGATTCCATCCGGCGACCCAACCTAGTCTACTCGGTTTGTCGCGCCGAGGACAAGCGCCACCGCCTGCTGAGTTATCTGGAAGGGGCAGCCGGGAGCGCCATCGTCTACGTCAGAACGCGCCGGGAGTCCCTGGGCCTTTCTGAATACCTGCTGCGCCGGAATATTTCTGCCACGCATTTTCACGGCGGGCTCACCCAGCAGGAGAAAAAGGCACGCCTCCAGGCCTGGCAGAACGGGAAGGCGCGGGTGATGGTGGCTACCAACGCCTTCGGGATGGGGATAGACAAAGCCGACGTGCGCCGGGTATTTCATTTCGACATCCCGGAAACCATCGAGCATTACTTTCAGGAAGCCGGGCGGGCGGGACGCGACGGGGAACCGGCCACGGCCATCCTGTTGTACGGACCGGCCGATCTGCAGCGAAGCGCCGAATACTTCCTGGGCAATTTACCCGGAATCGACGAGCTTATAACCGTTTACCGGAAGCTCTGTAACTATTTCCAGATCGCCTATGGGGAACTCCCTGAAAAATCCTTTTCCTTTCGCCTGGAGGCCTTCTGCGATGCCTATGGGCTTGGGGTCGCCAAGACCTTTAACGCCCTGGAGCTGCTGGACCGGCACGGGGTACTTTCCCTGCTTCCCATTGCCAGGACCGATACGCGCCTGCAGTTCCTCTGCAACAAGGCAGGGCTGTGGTCTTATCTCGAGTCGCATCCGCAACTGAGGGAAACCGTGCAGGTACTGCTGCGCACCTATGGGGGGCTCTTCGATTTTGAAACCCCCATACGCCTGGACCGGATGAGCCGCAAACTGCATATCGCGGAAGCCGCATTCACGGAACAGCTGCAAAAGATGCAACGCGACGGGCTGATTGCCCTGGAGCTCAAACAAGGCGATCTGGAAGTACTCTTTCTGCAACCCCGGGAAGATGACCAAACGGTTCACGCCTTTTCCAGGGAAATAAAGGTCCGTCAGGAACTGAAACGCAGGAAGGTGGGGCAAATGGCCGATTTCATCCGCAATGACCAGGTTTGCCGCGAGCGACAACTTTTAACCTATTTCGGAGAGCCTGCCACCCGCCATTGCGGCCGTTGCGATGTATGTACAGCCGGCGAGCCCACGGAGCGGGAGCTCCGTATCGTGCGGGGGCAGATTTTAAAGGAGCTGTCTTCGGGGCCCAAGACCTCCAGGGAACTGGCTTCGCGGGGGTGCGGACCCGAACCGGCCCTGCTTCGGTGCCTGCAGCACCTGCTGGAGGACGAGAAACTGCGGTTGGGCCCGAACAACGAATATATTCCGACATGAACGAATCAAGAGACTTGCGCATTGCCTTTATGGGCACCCCCGAATTTGCAGTGGCTTCCCTGAATGCCCTGCTCGAGGCCAAATTCAGGGTGGTGGTGGTGGTAACGGCGCCCGATCGGCCGGCCGGGCGCGGCCAAAAGATGCACAGCTCCCCCGTAAAGCAGCAGGCAGAGTCGCATGGGATACCGGTCTTGCAGCCCGTGCGTCTGAAAGACCCCGACTTTCTGGAGCAGCTGAAGGCTTACCGGGTAAACCTGCAGGTGGTGGTGGCATTCCGCATGTTGCCCCGGGAAGTGTGGTCGCTGCCCGATTACGGGACATTCAACCTGCACGCTTCCCTTTTGCCCGACTACCGGGGGGCGGCTCCGATCAACTGGGCGCTGATTAACGGGGAGGCCTTTTCCGGGGTTACCACCTTTTTTATCGACGAGCAGATCGACACGGGGCAAATCATACAACAGCGCAAGGTGGCCATTGGCCCCAGCGAAACGGCTGGCGAGCTGCACGACCGGCTGATGGCCCTCGGGGCCGGCCTGGTTGTGGCAACCGCGCAGGCCATCGCCCGGGGCCCGGTGGAGACTGTTTCCCAAAAACATATGGAATCAGACAAGCCAGCCCCCAAACTGTTCCGCGACAACTGCAGGATCAATTGGGACCGGCCGGCCGCAGCGGTGTTCAACCTTATCCGCGGTCTGAGCCCATACCCGGCTGCCTGGACCGAACTGATCAGCGGGAATGCGGTAACGCAGGTCAAAATTTACGAATGTCGGCTAACGGATACCCCCGCAAAGGGCATTCCCGGAACGCTGCAGATCGCCAACCGCACGCTTTTCGTGCATACTGCAGATAAGGTCCTGGAATTGAAAGATTTGCAGCTGGAAGGCAAAAAAAGGATGCCGATCGCCGATCTGTTGAACGGGTTACAGTTGAACAAATCTGACCATTTTCGCTGAAACCCCGTAGGCACGGGCGATTGCAGAGGGCTCCTGAAATTTCCCACTTTATCAACAAACCCCCGAAGTTATCAACAAAAACGGCGATTTCCCCCGGTTTTACTTGCGTCAACGGCAAATCCGTATAATTTTGTTTGTGCTTTGCAATATGTATAACACCTATAACGCAATTTCATTATGAACAAAACAGAATTAATCGATGCCATGGCCGCCAGTGCCGGTATCACTAAAGCTGCTGCCAAAAAAGCCCTTGAGTCTTTCCTTGGCAACGTTGAGAAATCTCTGAAGAAAGGCAATCGCGTTTCTCTGGTTGGATTCGGCTCCTGGTCAGTATCCAAAAGAAATGCCCGCGAGGGAAGAAACCCTTCTACCGGTAAAACCATCAAAATTCCGGCAAAAAAGGTTGTTAAGTTCAAAGCCGGTTCTGATCTGAGCCAAGCTGTGAATTAAGCAGGGTCCCAAGATCCTTTACATATACTGCTCAGCCCCGGCCCATGGCCGGGGCTGCCTTTTTTTCCCGTTTTGATTTTTGGGGGATTTGCCCTACTTTTAATTGAATCGGAAATATCCTTCCCATGATCGGCCTGAAACCCAAGAAAGGAAAACTCCTGATCGCGGAACCCTCACTCACCGGCGATGTGTCCTTCAATCGCTCGGTGGTTTTGTTGGCCGAACACAATTCGGAGGGTTCGGTCGGCTTTATCCTGAACAAACCCCTGAACTACAGCATGACCGATCTGGTCGAAGAAATTCTCGTGCCCTTCCCGGTCTACAACGGAGGGCCCGTGGAACAGGACAACCTGTATTTCATCCATAAGGTGCCCCACCTGATATCGAATTCCGTGGAGATCTCAAACGGTATCTATTGGGGGGGCGATTTTGAAGCCACCGTGGCCCTGATCAATCAGCAGAAGATTACCCAGAACGATATCCGTTTTTTCCTGGGTTATTCCGGCTGGGCTTCCCTCCAGCTAGACCAGGAACTGCTTTCCAAATCGTGGATCGTCGTTGCGAACCAGTACGAAAGCAACATCATCGAAAAGTCGACCCAGGCCTTCTGGCGTGAAAAAATGATGGAATTGGGCGGCGATTACCTCCTCTGGTCCAACGCCCCTGAAAACCCGAGTCTGAATTAATTCTCCCCGGCCCGTATCGCCCCGTTGAGCAGACCGGTAAGGTGGGCCGCAGCCGCTGTGCCATAGCGGGCCTTTTTGTAATGGGTGATGGGCCTTACCCCGTTTCGCGACGAGGTTGTGAAAAGCTCGTCTGCCTGCTGCAACTCGAAAGGAGAAACCACCCGCTCTTCCCAGGTATAGACCTTATCGGTGCGGGCAAATCCCAGTATCTGTTTGCGCAGGGCGCCATTGTGGCATCCGCTGTCTGCCGGGGGCGTTACGATGTGGCTGCCGAATCGAACAAAGAGGTTACCCTCCAGGGCATCGCAGACTTCTTTCCGATGATTGAGCAGGAGGCAGGTATGGAGGTCGTTCTCCCCGGCGTAAATGCTCCCCAGCACCCGAACCGGGCAGGCGGCCAGCGGCAGGGCCGCCAGTCCGTCTGCCAGCAGGGTGTAATCCCTGAATATATCGGCCCGGTAGTCGTCCTTTTTCAGCTGATAATCCGAGGCTTCCATTGCCTCGACTTCCAGAATGTAGGCGATCTCCAGGGTATCCGGTGCCAGGGCGCTTCCCTCCCTGCGCAGGATATATATACCGACAGCCGCAGGGCGATCGGCCAAACCTGCCGCCACAAGGGTCTTGCGGATTTCAGCTTCCAGGAACTCCATGCTGAACGACATGGGGATTTCCATGCGAAGCTGACGCATGGCCGCCATAAGCGAGAAATAGTGGTCTTCCCAGAAGAGCACCTTACTGCCGTTGCATTTGACCGTTTCGCTCAGGGCATCCCCGTAGCGCAGTCCGCGGTTTGTATGGTTCAGGAAATGGGTGGATGCGGGCAGCAGGTCCCCGTTGTAATTGACCATAAAAAAAGCCTTGATTTCAAGGCTAAAGATACGACTTCCGCAGCGGTTCAGGTAGAACCCAGAACCTGCTTCAGGCTCGAAACCTGGTTTGCCCAGAGCATCTTGGCCTCCTCCACTTCGTCTTCCTCCGAAAAATCGGTTATAAAGAGGGATACGTCGCTGGTAATCTCATCGACCAGGATACGCATTTCAAAATAGGTGTCGGGGGTTCCGGATTCCCAGGCGAAGCGCACAAATTCGTCTGACTTCCGCTTCAAAAGGCGGGCTGCCTCCTCGGTCCCGTCCCAGATAAAGGTAAAGCGCTCGCCCCGGGAATTCACATTGTCTGCAAACCATTCCGACAGGCCGGAGGGCGTAGCTAGGTACTGATAGAGCAGCTGGGGAGAAGATTGGATTACAAATTCAATTTCGAATTTTACTTTCTCTGGCATACTGCTAAGCTGTTTACTTGCGGGCAATATATAGATTTATGGATGATAAAAAAATTATTGGTAAAAATCTTTTTTGGCCCGCGAATCTTGGCTGCACCGGAATTAAAAGTTATATTTGCAGCCGTTTTTCCACCGCATGGCGAGGTAGCTCAGGTGGTTAGAGCGCAGGATTCATAACCCTGAGGTCGGGGGTTCAATTCCCCCCCTCGCTACACCCAAAGTCCGCACCGAATGCGGACTTTTTTTCTTCAGCGAGGCGATATTCCCCTCCTTATTCCGGATCGTCGTCGGAAAGGGCAGCCCTGGACCTCTGGTACAGATAGGATACAAGCAGCAAGATTGCCCCCAGCGAGATAAAGATAATGGTCTTGGAAAGGGTGCTCAGATGCGCCAGATCGTAAAAGAAAAGCTTGAGGAGGGTTACGGAAAAAAGGGCGATGGCCCCCATGCGCAAGTGCCGTTTCCGTCTGCGCAGTCCATACCCTACAAGCCCCAACGCATAAGTTCCCCAGAAGATGGATAGCCATAGCTTGTAGGTGTCGGAAACTTCGAAAAAGGTAAGCCAGTGCAACAGCTCGCTGGTTCCAAGCCAGCACACGGTAAGGGCCAGGAGGCTGTCTGTGAGAATCGGGGATTTCAAATTCAGAAACGGCTTCTGCAGGGAAC
>DATIPV010000303.1:0-2762 GCA_035471525.1 Robiginitalea sp. | reverse complement strand
CGGCCGTCCCCGGCGCCTCTTAACCCGCCTGAAGTGTGCCAAAGTTAGAGCCCTGCCAGCCCGCTTATTTCCCGGATAAACCGGTCGGCGAGGGCAGTTGCCCCTTCCTGTGTGGCAGCTTCCGTATAAATGCGGATAATGGGCTCCGTATTTGACTTGCGCAGGTGGACCCAGCTGTCGGGGAAGTCAATTTTTAGGCCGTCGACCGTGCTGTGCTCCTCTTCCCGGTATTGTTGGGTAAGGTTTGCCAGCAGGGCGTCCACATCCAGAGACGGGGTCAGCTCAATTTTCTTTTTGCTCATGAAGTAAGCCGGATAGCTTTTTCGAAGCTGGCTCACGGTCTCGCCGCGCTGGGAGAGCAGCATCAGGAAGAGGGCTGTGCCCACCAGGGCGTCGCGCCCGTAATGGCTGGCCGGATAAATGATGCCCCCGTTTCCTTCCCCGCCGATTACGGCCCCGTGTTCCTTCATGGCAGCCACGACATTTACTTCGCCAACTGCTGCGGCCCGGTACACCCCGCCATGCCGTTCGGTTACGTCGCGAAGTGCCCGTGTAGAAGACAGGTTTGAAACCGTATTGCCAGGGGTCTTGCCCAGCACATAATCGGCACAGGCCACCAGGGTGTATTCTTCCCCAAACATCTCCCCCTTCTCGTCGATAAAGGCCAGGCGGTCCACATCCGGGTCTACCACAATGCCAAAATCGGCCCCGGTTTCGACGACCTTACGGCAAATGTCCCCCAGGTGTTCGCGCAGCGGTTCCGGGTTGTGCGGGAAATGGCCGGTGGGCTCGCAGTACAGGGGTATTACCTCGACGCCCAGCGCATCGAGGAGCTTGGGGATGGCGATGCCGCCTGTGGAACACACCCCGTCTACCGCGACCCGGAACTTTTTGGGCCGGATCTGTTCAGCATCTACCAGCTCCAGGGCCAGCACTTCCTCGACGTGTATATCGAGATAGGCGTCGTTCTGCCGGTGCTCGCCCAATGCGTCGACCGAAGCAAAAACAAAGGCCTCCCTTTCCGCGATCTCGAGAATACGGGCCCCCTGAAGCGCGTCCAGGAATTCGCCCCGCTCGTTGAGCAATTTAAGGGCGTTCCATTGCTTGGGATTATGGCTGGCCGTAAGGATGATGCCCCCGTCGGCCTTTTCCAGCGGAACGGCAATCTCGACGGTAGGAGTGGTAGAGAGCCCCAGGTCGATCACATCTATCCCCATGCCAGAAAGGGTCGATGCCACAAGCTGCTGGACCATGGCGCCGGACAACCGGGCGTCCCGGCCGATAACTACCTGCAACTTTTCGCCTCCCCGGTAATCGCGCAGCCAGGTGCCGTACGCTGCGGCAAATTTTACGGCGTCCAGGGGGGTCAGGTTCTCGCCGGGAACGCCACCTATGGTTCCGCGGATACCCGAAATGGATTTAATAAGGGTCATAGCTGATGGATATGCGGCAAATATACAGGGATTGGGCGGCAAACCGGCCTAATTTGTAAATTTGACAGACACACTAAATCGTCTGTTTGAATTTCCTGGCCCATATTTACCTCTCTTTCAACGACCCGCAGCTGGCTTTGGGTAATTTCATGGCCGACAGCATCCGAGGGCGCGATTACGGGCATCTGCCGGAAGGCATACAGAACGGCATACTCCTGCACCGGTCTATAGATACCTTTACCGACTCCCACCCCATCCCCCGCAAAAGCAGCCGGCGCCTTCACGGCCGTTATTCCCACTACAGCCGGGTAATAGTGGATATCTATTACGATCACTTTCTGGCCGTGAAATGGGAGCGGTATCACCCCGAACCCCTTACGGCCTTCGTCGAAGAATTTTATGCCCTGCTGATAGAACACCGCGAATTTCTTCCCCCGCCCGTCCGCCGCCTTCTGCCGCATATGATCCGCGACAACTGGCTGGCAAGCTATGCACAGCTGGAGGGAATAGCCAGGGTGCTGGAAGGCATGAACCGACGCACCCGGAATAAATCGGGCATGCAGCATGCCATAATGGATCTGCGCCAGCATTACGAAAGCTTTGAAGCCGAATTTGAAGCCTTCTTTGAAGAATTAATTATCTTTTCGCGCTCTAAAATCGAATCGCTTTGAAACAGGCAATCCATCCGAAACGGGCTCAACTGGCGGCCATAGCCATCCTGCTGTTGCCTGCGCTCATTTTTCTGACCCAATGCCGGGAGCCTGCCCCCGCTCCCACCGGCCTGGTTGCCCGGCGCGCCATGGTGGTCTCGGCCCGCGAAGAAGCTTCCCGTATCGGCGCTGAAGTGCTGAGGCGCGGCGGAAACGCCTTCGATGCCATGGTGGCCACAGAAATGGCCCTGGCGGTAGCCTATCCTTATGCCGGTAACCTGGGCGGGGGCGGTTTTATGGTATACCGCCTGCAGGACGGCACCGTCGGCAGCCTGGATTACCGGGAAAAGGCCCCGCTGGCCGCCCACAAGGATATGTACCTGGATTCCCTGGGAAATCCGCTGCCCGACCTGAGCCGGAAAGGGGCCACTTCGGCCGGGGTGCCCGGAACCGTTGCGGGCATCTTTGCGGTCCACGGCAGATTCGGGACACTGCCCATGGAGGAATTGCTGGCCCCGGTGATCGCCCTGGCCGAACGGGGGGTACGGGTTACCGCCAAACAGGCTGAACGGCTCGGGGCCATGCGGGATGATTTTTTAGCCATCAACGGCGACAGCATCCCCTTTGCCCGGGAAAGCCGGGAAGGCGATACCCTGAAGTACCCGGCCCTGGCACGTAC
>DATIPV010000302.1:0-13874 GCA_035471525.1 Robiginitalea sp. | reverse complement strand
TGGAGCCGCTGCCTTCTGATTACATAATATACAAACGATAGTACGCGATATGAAGACTAAAATACGGCTCCAGCTGTCGGTGATGATGTTCCTGGAATTCTTTGTCTGGGGAAGCTGGTTCGTAACCATGGGCACCTATCTCGGCCGAAGCCTGGGCACAGATGCCGAGGCCGTTGGGACCGCCTATATGACCCAGGCCTGGGGCGCCATTGTCGCGCCTTTTGTAGTGGGGTTGATCGCCGATCGCTATTTTGCCGCTCAACGGATGCTGGGGGTAATTCACCTGATCGGGGCGGCCCTGATGTACTTTATCGGGAACGCCGCCGATTTTGCAGGGTTCTATCCCCTGTTGCTCGCGTATATGATCCTCTATATGCCCACCCTGGCTCTCGCCAACAGTGTGGCCTTTAATCAGATGAAAGACCCGTCCCGGCAATTTGCGCGTATCCGGCTATGGGGCACTGTCGGTTGGATTGCCGCCGGAATGCTTATCGGGTATGTGCTCCGCTGGGAAGCCACGGAGCTGCTGAGCTATACCTTTATCCTGGCATCGGCTTCTTCCCTGGCCCTTGGCCTTTTTTGTTTTTCCCTGCCCCATACCCCCCCGGGGGCCAAGGGGAGCAAAATATCCGTGGGCGATGTGTTGGGCCTGGAGGCCCTAAGACTGCTGAAGGCCAAAAATTACCTGATCTTTTTTGTGTCGAGTATCCTTATCTGTATTCCGCTGGCATTCTACTTCAGCTTTGCCAATCCCTTCCTGAATGAAATCGGCATGGAAGATGCCGCCGGGAACATGACTTTCGGGCAAATTTCCGAGGTGCTTTTCATGCTGTTGCTGCCGGTCTTTCTGAACCGCTACGGCCTGAAGTGGACCCTGATCGCCGGGATGTTTGCCTGGGGGCTTCGCTACGTGCTTTTTGCCTTTGGCGATGCCGGGGCGGGCACCTGGATGCTGTTTGCCGGCATACTGCTGCACGGGATCTGTTACGACTTTTTCTTTGTTTCCGGGCAGATCTTTACCGATGTAAAGGCCGGGGAAAAAATCCGCAGTTCGGCCCAGGGGCTCATCACCCTGGCCACCTATGGCATCGGGATGCTGATCGGGTATAAGGTGTCTGGGATAATCGTAGATCTGTATGTTGCCGAGGGCGGGCATGCCTGGCGGGAAATCTGGCTGTATCCGGCAGGCTTTTCGTATCTGGTCCTGTTGTTTTTTGTCCTGTTCTTTAAAAATGAAAAAGTGAGCTATCAAGCATAATTTTATATCTTAACCCATCAACTAAACAAACAACCATTATGAAAGACATTAATAAAGACAGGCTGTTCCTGGCCAGCTGTGTTGCCCTGGTGGTAACCGCTATGACTTTTGCCCTGCGGGCGGGTATCATGGGAGAGCTCAACGTAGATTTCGGGTTCAATGACACCCAATTGGGCTGGATGAACTCCATGGCGTTTTACGGCTTTCCGGTATCCATGATTATCGGCGGGCTCATCTACCCGAAAGTGGGGCCCAAGCCTATCCTTTGGGTGGCTTTTATCTGTCACTTGCTCGGGCTGGTACTGACCATTGTGGCTAAAAGCTTTGTCCCCCTGCTGGTTTCTACCTTCTTTGTGGGCCTGGCCAACGGGGCAGTGGAAGCAGCCTGTAACCCGCTTATTGCGGATATGTATACCAAGAACCGGACTACCATGCTGAACAAGTTTCACGTATGGTTCCCCGGGGGGATCGTAATCGGAGCCCTGCTGGGGCAGCTGATGGGCAACCTCGGGTGGTCCTGGCAACTGCAGATTGCCATTATGGTCATCCCGACCCTCCTGTACGGCTACCTGATCCTTGGACAGAAATTCCCGAAGGCAGAAAACATCGAATCGGATCTGAAAATGAATATCAAATCCATGTTCAGCCCGCTCTTTTTGTTCATGCTGATTTGTATGGGGCTTACGGCCACAACGGAACTCGGGACCGGCCAATTCATTGAGCGCCTGCTGGGCGAAGCCGGTGCTCCCCCGCTGATCATCCTTGCCATAGTTACAGGACTGATGGCCGTTGGCCGCTATTTTGCCGGGCCCATTATCCACAAACTAAACCCGATAGGAGTATTGCTGATCTCCGCCGTGGTGGCCACCCTGGCCCTGTTCCTGTTGTCTCAGGCTACCGGCGGAATGGTCTATGTGGCAGCCATCCTGTTCTCCATGGGGATTATGTATTTCTGGCCGACCATGGTGGGCTTCGTCAGCGAATATACCCATAAAACCGGGGCGCTTGGAATGTCTATAATCGGTGGCTTCGGAATGCTGATTACTGGGGTATCCCTCCCGATGATCGGACAAATGCTGGACACCGAACGTTCCGATGCCCTGGCTTCCGGAGTAAGCGAGCAAGCCGCAGACCTGGTTGCCGGTCAGGCAACCCTGGGGAATATCATGTGGCTGCCCGTAATTTTGATTGTGCTGTTCGGCATACTGTTTGCCCTGCGCGGCAAGCTGGAGCAAGTGCGCATCAAACACGATTAATCTGAATAAACCTGAATAGAATCATGCCAAAAAAGTTAAGATTGGGCATTCTTGGAGGCGGAGGCGATTCCCTGATCGGGGTGTTGCACCGTGTCGCGGCCCACATGTACGACAGTTATGAGATTGTAGGAGCCGTATTTAACCCGGACCTGAAGCAAAGCCGGGAATTCGCCGAGCATATTGGCATATCCACAGACCGCATCTACCCCGATTTCGACACCCTGGTCGCCAGGGAAATGCAGTTGCCCGAATCGCAGCGCATGCAGGTTGTGTCTGTTCAGACGCCGAATTTCCTCCACTTCCCCATGGCCAAAAAGCTGTTGGAAAATGGGTTCAACGTAATCTGCGAAAAGCCCATGACCACCACGTATGAAGAGGCCAAGATTTTGCGCGATACCCATAAAAAGGCCGGAACGGTTTTCGCCGTTACCCATACCTATACGGGGTACCCTATGGTCAGGCAGATGCGCGAAATGATCAAGGCCGGGGAGCTGGGCCGAATCCATAAGGTAGACGCGCGCTACTACCAGGGGTGGATCAACCCCATCATCCACGACAAGGAGAAACGAAGCAAGGTCTGGCGGCTCGACCCCAAGAAGGCCGGCATCAGTTCCTGCATGGGAGACATTGGGGTGCACGCCTTTAACATGATCGAATTTACCACCGGGCTCCGCATCAAGTCGCTGCTCTGCGATTTCAATTACCTCTATGACGACAACGTGATGGATGTAGACGGCACGGTGCTGATCCGCATGGACAAACACGTGAAAGGTGTTATCCGGGCCAGCCAGGTGGCCACGGGCGAGGAAAACGGCCTGGCGATTACCATTTACGGCGAAAAGGGCGGTTTCCGGTGGGAACAGGAACGCCCCAATTTCCTGTACAGGCTTTCCGACACCGTTCCGGTGCAGATGTACAAACCCGGGCACGCCTATAATTCCAGGCTGTCGCTCGACGGTACCAAGCTCCCCCCGGGGCACCCCGAGGGGATCTTCGACGCCATGGGCAATATCTACCGGGGCGTGGCCCGTGCCATTAGGGGAGAGGCCTATAACGACGGGGAATTCCCGACCATTACAGATGGGGTCAGGGGCCTGAATTTCATCGAGGCTACCGTGGCTTCCCACAAAGGGGGGAACGTTTGGGTGGACCTGGATTAGACAAAGACCCCAGAAAAGAAAAGCCCGGGACATTCCCGGGCTTTTTTTATGGGGCCTGATAGACTTTGTCGAAAATCTCGCAGACCACAATCATACTGTCGCGCGGCACCCTGCCGAAGGGTTCCAGTTCGCGGGTGTAATATTCCCAATGTGTCTTTTTCCAATATTCCAGGGAACCGTCTCCTTCCCCTTCCAGTTTGGCATACGAGGCGGTAATGCTGAAGAAGGGCCGCAACCGCACCCCAACGGTGCGAACAATGCATTTGGCTTCCCCGTCCCAGTTGGTCAGCACGGTAAAATCGCCAATCTTGGGCAGGGGTTCGTTCCGGCATTGCAGACCGACTAAAGATGGTGAGGTGGCGCGTTTTTTGCCCTTTAAGACGAGTTCCAGGCAGGAGTTGGCTATTTCCTTGGTATCCCCGAAGTGCTCCACCCGGGGCTCGGGCGCAAAGGCGTATTCCAGGTGGTGGTCCAGAAAGTCCCCCCAAAGCCGTTTTGCAGATTTATTTTTCATAGCACACCTAAGGTATTAACTGTATGCCCCTGCTTTGAATCGTTCGGCGGCATGGGTTGCCGCCCGGGCCGTAAAGGCCATATAGGTCAGGGAGGGGTTCACACAGCTTGCAGACGTCATAAACGCCCCGTCGGTCATATAGAGGTTGGGAACGTCGTGAACCTGGTTGTGCCGGTTAACCACCGAGGTTTTAGGGTCCCATCCCATAGCGGCCCCGCCCATTTCGTGGATACCCAGGCCCGGGCCGGTATTTCGCTCATAGGTTTGCACATTTTTGAAGCCGGCGGCCTCGAACATCGCGGTGATCTGCCGCAGGATATCTTCTCGCATACGGTATTCGTTTTCCTTGAACTCCACGTCGAAATCGAGTTGGGGCAATCCCCAGGAATCCTTTTCGGTCGGGCTCAGGCGCACCCGGTTCTCGGGGTGGGGGAGCATTTCCCCGAACCCGGTGGCCCCGATGGTCCAGCCCCCCGGTTTCAGGATGGCCTCCTTTAAGCCCGTGCCATAGCCCATCTCTGCCACGGCTTCGGTCCAGTCTCCCCGGCTGGCCGACCCCTGATACCCAAACCCGCGCAGGTACTCCTTCTTGCGGGTAGACTCGTTCAGGTTCACGAAGCGCGGGATATAGAACCCGTTCGGCCGTCGGCCTTTGTAGTATTTATCGAGGTACCCCTCCACGCGGGCATTGGCGCCCAGCTGGTAGTGGTGGTCCATGATGTTGCGTCCCACCTGGTCGTAATTGTTACCGATGCCATTTGGGAAGTGTTCGCTTTTTGATTGCAGCAAGATGCCCACAGAAGCCATGGCCGATGCGCAAAGGAAGATCACCCGGGCATTGAAAGTGATTTTCTCATGGGTCTCGGCGTCGATCACGCGCACCCCCGTGGCCCGGCCCGAAGCGGGGTCATAAACGACTTCATGCACGATGGAATTGGGCCGCAAAGTCATGTTTCCCGTCCGTTCCGCCGCAGGCAGGGTGCAGGAATTACTGCTGAAATAGCCCCCGAACGGGCAACCCCTCCAACAACGGTTCCGGAACTGACAGGCGCTTCGCCCCTGATGGGCGGCTTCCCGGTCGGTTATGTGTGCGGAACGGCCTATGGTAAGCAGGCGGCCATCCTGGAATTGCGTAGCCAGGGCCTTTTTGAATGCTTCCTCCGCGCAATTCAGACCCATGGGGGGTTCGAATTTGCCGTCGGGCAGGTGCGGGAGCCCGAGCGCCTCCCCGCTTACCCCGATATAGGTTTCCACCTTGTCGTACCAGGGGGCAATATCCGCGTAGCGCACCGGCCAGTCCACGCCAATCCCCTCTTTCCTGTTGGCCTCAAAATCGAGGTCGCTCCAACGGTAACTCTGACGACCCCAGGTAAGGCTGCGTCCTCCCACCTGATAGCCCCGTATCCAGTCGAAGCGCTTGGTCTCCTGATAGGGGTGTTCCTGGTCGTTCACAAAAAAATGCGCCACATCGGGCTTCGGGGCCCACCCCACCCGCAATTGCTTGGGGTACTTCAGGCGTTCCTCCCTGCTGAAGGTGTTCCGGTTGGGCAGTTCCCAGTCGTCCAGGCTGGCGGTCGGGTAGTCCTGGAGGTGCCTTACCATCCGGCCGCGCTCCAGAACCAGGGTTTTCAGCCCCTGTTCGCAGAGTTCCTTGGCGGCCCAGCCCCCGCTGATCCCTGTACCGACAACTATGGCGTCAAATTGTTCAGACGGATTGATCACGATGCTTCGCTTAATTCTTGGGTATTTTCTATCTTTATAACGGCCGCGGCTGCGTCCTGCCCAAGGATTTGGATTCACTAAATATAGGGCATTAATCACAATTATCAGATGACGCTTCCCATTAATGGCGAAATACCGAAACCTGGATTGCGGCCTCGTGCGGGAAGCCGGGAAAGACGGGTAAAAAGGGGCCGAGCGGTCAGAGCATCCTGCAGTTAATTTGAAAAACACATACAGATGAAGACTATCAAAGGGCCGGCCGTTTTTCTGGCGCAATTCGTAGACAGCAAAGCTCCGTTCAACACCCTGGACGGCATGTGCCAATGGGCCTCCGACCTGGGCTATAAGGGCATTCAGATCCCCACCTGGGAGCATTTCCTGATCGACCTCGACAAGGCGGCCGAAAGCCAGACGTACTGCGATGAACTCAAGGGGAAGATTCAGTCATACGGCCTCGAGATCACCGAACTTTCTACCCACCTTCAGGGTCAATTGGTGGCCGTCCACCCGGCCTACGACCTCATGTTCGACAATTTTGCGCCCGACGCGGTCAAAAACAATCCCAAGGCCCGCACCGAATGGGCCGTAGACGTGGTGAAGAAGGCAGCGACAGCCAGCCGCCGCCTGGGCCTTAAGGCACATGCCACGTTCTCAGGGGCATTGCTCTGGCACACCTTCCACCCCTGGCCACAGCGGCCGCCGGGCCTGGTTGAGCTCGGTTTTGCCGAACTGGCCAAGCGGTGGAAGCCCATCCTGGACCACTTCGACAAAGAAGGCGTGGATGTTTGCTACGAGATCCATCCGGGAGAAGACCTGCACGACGGAGATACTTTTGAACGCTTTCTGGAGGCCACGGGCAACCACCCCCGGGCGAACATCCTGTACGACCCGAGCCACTTTGTGCTGCAGCAACTCGATTACATCGAATACATCGACCATTATCACAGCTTTATCAGGGCCTTCCACGTAAAGGACTCCGAATTCAACCCGACCGGGAAGAAGGGGGCCTTCGGCGGGTACAACGACTGGGGCAACCGGGCCGGCCGCTACCGCTCCCTGGGCGACGGGCAGATCGACTTCAAGACCATCTTTTCCAAGCTCACCCAGTACGGATGCGACGTATGGGCGGTTATGGAGTGGGAATGCTGCATAAAAAGCCCGGAGCAGGGCGCACGGGAAGGGGCCAAATTTATACAGGACCACATCATCGAAGCCACTGAAAAGACCTTTGACGATTTTGCAGGAGGAAATACCGACCAGGGGAAACTCCGAAAAATACTGGGAATCTAGAAACCAATACGCATGAAAAAAACAAGCTTGATTTTAATGGCGGTTGTTCTAATAACAGCCTGTAAGGAAAAAAAGGAATCGGAAGAGCCGGCCGTTACCGGCGAGGCTACGGAGCAGCCAGCCCCTGAATCGGAGTGGGTGGTCCTTTTTGACGGAACGTCCTTCGACGGATGGAAAGGATACAACCAGGAAGCGGTGCCGGAAGCCTGGAAAATAGAGGATGGGGCCATGGTGCTCAATATACCGGACCCCCGCCCGGAAGGGGCCAACTACAATCTGGTCACCGAAAGGACCTTCCATAACTTCGTGCTTTCGCTCGAGTGGAAAATTGCCGAGGGGGGCAACAGCGGCGTCTTTTGGGGCGTCGAAGAACTGGAGAAGTTCGGACAGCCCTACGATACAGGGCCGGAAATCCAGGTTTTGGATAACGAGCGCCACCCCGATGCCAAGAACGGCACTACCCATCAGGCCGGGGCCCTGTACGACATGGTGGCCCCATCTGCTGAGGTCTGCAAGCCGGCAGGGCAGTGGAACGCCATGGAAATTACCATTGATTACGCAAACCAAAACGGGAAAGTATCCCTCAACGGCACGGAAATCGTAACCTTCCCCCTGGGCAACCAGGCCTGGGACGACATGGTTGCGAATTCCAAGTTCGACGGATGGGAAGGCTTTGGGAAGTACCCTGTCGGAAAGATCGGGTTGCAGGACCACGGCGATCAGGTTTCCTATCGGAATATCAAAATCAAACCCCTTTAGAAATGCATCGAATACTTGCAGGCCTCTGCGGCCTGATCGCCCTGGCTGCCTGCCAGGATAAAACCGAGGCAGAGCCGGTGGCTGTGGCTCCGGAAGGCCCCCAGCCCATTATCCATGCCGAATACCAGGGCACCGAACCCACCACCCCGGCGCAGACGGAATTCTACGAGCCCGTGGTTCCCAAGGTAGACCCGACGGGTCAGAACGGCGTTCCCAGCGATGCCATCGTACTTTTTGACGGCACCCATTTCGATGCCTGGCAAATGGTTAAGGACAGTTCCGAGGTAACATGGCACCTGAACGGGGACGGCAGCATGACCGTAAAGAACAGGACCGGCGACATACAGACCCGCCAGTCTTTCGGGGACGTCCAGCTCCATATTGAATGGCGCTCCCCGGCCGAAACGCAGGGCGAGGGGCAGAGCCGCGGCAACAGCGGGGTTTTCCTCAACGGGCTTTACGAGGTACAGGTGCTCGACAACAACGACAACCCAACTTACGTGAACGGGCAGGTGGCTTCCCTCTACAAACAGCATGTACCCCTGGCCATGGCCTCGGTACCCAGCGGGGAGTGGAACACCTACGATATCATTTACCACATGCCGCACTTCAACGAGGCCGGGGAAAAGATACAGTCAGGCTCCATGACCGTTATCCACAATGGCGTCCTGGTCCAGGACCATGTGGAGATCAAGGGCACCACCCCCTACATCGGGTGGCCAAAGAATCCGCCCCACGGGAAAGGACCCCTCCAGTTGCAGGACCACGGCGACGACAGCCGGGTGAGCTATCGGAACATCTGGGTGCGCGAACTGTAAAGATCCCGCGCCGTGTCTAAACAGGACTAAGGGGCCGTACTCCCGGGAGTTGCGGCCCCTTTCCGTGTCTAAATTTTACTACCTTTGGCAAAACAGCCCACACAGGTATGATCCACTCCATGACCGGCTTCGGGAAACACGTTGTGCAGCTTCCCGGAAAGAAGATCACGGTAGAACTCAAATCCCTCAACAGCAAGAGCCTGGATATCAATGCCCGAATCCCTCAGGCCTACCGGGAACGGGAACTGGCTTTCAGAAGCCGGATTGCCCAGGCACTGGTGCGGGGCAAAATTGATCTGGGATTATTTGTGGAGCTCACCGGAGAAACGAGCTCGGCCGAGGTAAACGAGGCCGTGGTGCGAAACTACATGAAACAGCTGGGCACCATCGCCCAGGGAGAGCCCGTTTTACTGCTGGAAATGGCCCTCAGGCTTCCCGATTCCCTCAAAACGGAACGGGAAGAAGTCAACCCCCAGGAATTGGAGGCCATCGAACAGGCGCTTGGAAAGGCCCTTGAGGAAATACAGCAATTCCGCCTGGAGGAGGGCCGTGCCCTGGAGGCCGATTTCGTCGGGAGGATTTCCATTATCAGAGGACACCTTTCTGAAGTGGAACTGCTCGACAAGGACCGCCTGGAGGCTGTGCGGGAGCGGCTGGACCGTGCAGTGGCCGAAATAAAGGAGAAGGTAGACGCCAACCGCTTTGAGCAGGAACTGATCTATTATCTGGAAAAGTACGACATTACCGAAGAGAAGGTGCGCCTGACCAAGCACCTGGAATATTTTGAACAAAGCCTGCACTCAGACGATTCGAACGGCAAAAAACTGGGTTTTATCTGCCAGGAAATGGGCCGGGAGATCAACACCATAGGCTCCAAGGCAAACGATGCCCCCATGCAGCGGGTGGTGGTGCAGATGAAGGACGAGCTTGAAAAGATCAAGGAACAAATCCTGAACGTGCTCTGATGGAAGGGGGAAAACTGATCGTATTTTCGGCTCCGTCGGGCAGTGGCAAGACCACCATCGTTCGGCATCTGCTTAAACAGCCCGATCTGAACCTGGCCTTTTCAGTATCTGCGACTTCCCGGCCCCGCAGGCCGCGGGAAAAGCACGGGGAGGATTACTATTTCATGACAGTCTCCGAATTCAAACAACATATTAAGAAGGGCGACTTTCTGGAGTGGGAGGAAGTTTACCGCGACAATTTCTACGGCACCCTCAAATCTGAGGTGGAGCGGCTCTGGGCCGAGGGCAGGAACGTGATTTTTGACATTGATGTCGTGGGGGGATTGCGGATCAAGAAAAAATACCCGGAGCAGACCCTGGCAGTCTTTGTGAAACCACCCAGCGTGGACGAGCTCAAGATCCGGCTCAAAAAGCGAAGTACCGAAAGCGATGACAAGATCAATATGCGCATCGCCAAGGCCTCTGTCGAAATGGCAACAGCCCCCCAGTTCGATTGTATAATTAGGAATTTCGACCTGGATACCGCCCTGGAAGAGGCCCATCAGCTGGTGCTGGCCTACCTGCGACAGGAGCCGCTGCCCTCCAAACCCTGATCGACCGGCCGGCCGCCGGCCCCCTGTACATGAAAAAGACGGGCCTTTTTTTCGGAACCTTCAACCCGATACACATCGGCCACCTGGTCATAGCCAATCACCTGGCAGAATTTACCGACCTGGAGGAGGTCTGGTTCGTGGTTACCCCCAAAAGCCCGTTCAAGGCCAAACAGACCCTGCTCGACAACCACCACCGGTACCAGATGGTCTACGAGGCCGTAAAGGAATACCCCCGCCTGAAAGCGAGCGATGTGGAGTTCGGGATGCCCGAACCGAATTATACGATCGATACCCTTGCCCACCTGAGCGAGCAGTACGGAAGGGAACGGGAATTCGCCCTGATCATGGGAGAGGATAACCTGAAGGGCTTTCACAGGTGGAAAAATTACGAGGCCATACTCCGGTATTATCACGTGTATGTGTACCCCCGCGTGTCCGAACAGCAGATTCCCGAAGCTTTAAAGGGACATCGGCATATCCACCGGGTAGACGCCCCCGTAATGGAAATATCGGCCACCTTTATCCGCGAGCAGCACAGGGCCGGCAAAAACATACGGCCCCTCTTGCCCGAGGCTGTGTGGAAATACATGGATGAAATGAATTTCTACCGCTGAGAAAACCATGCCATATTACTGGTTCTCAATGAGCCCGGCAGCCCAGGCCAGGGCCTCGTCCATGGAGCGGAAGACCCCCGAAGGGCAGAGCAGGAAGCGCTGTTCGAGCCCGGCCACCTTAAAGTTGAGGTCATTGTAGGCGATAACCCCGTACCCGAGTAAAAACGGGAATAATTTGAAGATTTCCCGGTGCATGGTGGGGTCTAAAGAGTAGGAAGTCTTGCGGTCAGACAGGTACACCACCGGATTTTCTTCGCTGTAATACAGCGCTGCGATTGCAAGAAGCGGAAGCGCTTTGTCGAAGTCCATTTTGGCCCCTTCGAAAATCTCCCCGATTACCAGGTTCTTGTAAAAGCGGAACCTTCCGAAATCCAACTCGTGATCGGCGATGAATTGGGTGTCTTGAACGGGAAGGATCATTGCGTACCTTAATAGTGTAAATTTCACAAATATTAAGCTGGGAACGCCCGGTACACGCCAAATAATCGATGAAAGGCACAGAATTTAGAGGATCTGCAAACTACCTGGTCGGTTAGGTTCTTTTAGGGGTTATTCCGCCTCCGTAATCAGGTCTGTTCCGAGGTGCCTGCCATCCTGGTTGGTGTACCATTTCCGGATACGGGGCAGCCGCATGCCCCCCACTTTCGCCTCCCCTTCGAGCAGGATATACTCCCCGTCGTTTTTGGCCTCATCATGAAAGAATTGATATGCTTCAAGCGCATAGGTGACAGGGTCCAAATAAAAATACCAGGTGTCTTCGCCCACTTCTTTGTCATACGTGACTTTTAGCACCAAATACTCTTTACCGTTGAAAGATTTAGATCCTACTTTAGGGTCCAAATGTGTCCCCTTATCTTTCAACTTCATGGGCAGCCCGTATAAATAGCTGTAATAATCCCTCCAGAGGCGGGCCCGCTCGCAGGTAAGCCGGTATGTCGAGGCCACTTCCTCCGAAAAAGATTCCGAGCCGTTGTACCGGAGGCGGCACTGGCCATTGGCCAGGCTTAGTTCGGTTTCAACCCCGTCCTGCACGATGCGGATCCCAAAGTAGGAGCGGGGCTGGTCGATGCGGATATGGCTCAGCCGATCCGGCTTGTCGGGGGTCTCCATCTGTATGGTAAACGACCCGTCGAAACGGCCCCATTCGCCCTGCGGGTCGTGGTAGGCGATGCTTTTTTGCAGCACGTAGGCCGCGGTTGGCGCCTGGGCGGCCAAACCGGCCGGGAGCAAATTGAACAGGAAGGCCAAATAGATCAAACGGATAGGGCAGCTGACGTATCTCATAGAGCAAAGATGGCAAAATGCGTTAACTTGTGGATATACTGCCATAGAAACATTGGCCTAACACACCGCAGGCATGCCATTCGGATTCACCGACATTCTTCAGCTCATAGGGGCCCTGGGGCTCTTCCTCTTTGGCATGAAGGTAATGAGCGACGCCCTGCTCGAACTGGCGGGCAACCGCCTGCGATCGGTCCTTGCCGGGATGACTTCCAACCGGTTCAAAGGGATTACCACGGGTTTCCTGATCACCTCCATCATCCAGTCGTCGTCTGCCACCACGCTTATGGTGGTCAGTTTCGCCAACGCTTCCCTGCTTACGCTGCCGCAGGCGATCAGCGTAATCATGGGGGCCAATATCGGCACCACCCTAACGGCCTGGCTTATTACCCTTCTGGGATTCAAAGTCAGCATAAGCGCCATCGCCCTGCCCGTCATAGGCCTGGGGTTTGGCTTTGTCTTATCGAAGAACCGGAAATGGCGGAATATTGGCACTTTCGTCGTAGGGTTCGGGTTGTTGTTCGTAGGGCTCGATTTTTTAAGAGAAGCCCTGCCAAATCTGGACAGCGCCGCTGAGGTATGGCGGTTTTTGCAGGACTACCGCGACATGGGCTTCGGCTCGGTCTTGCTGTTTCTGCTGATTGGCACGCTGCTAACCGTGCTGTTGCAATCGTCCAGCGCAACCATGGCGCTAACCCTGGTTATGACGGCTGAAGGCTGGATCCCATATGAACTGGCCGCCGCCCTGGTCTTAGGAGAAAATGTAGGGACCACCATTACGGCGAACCTGGCTGCTTTTGTGGGTAATTACAGAGCCAGGCAAACCGCTTTGGCCCATGTGACGTTTAACCTTTTCGGGGTATTGTGGATGTTGCTGGTATTCCATCCTTTTCTCCAATCCATCGCCTGGGGCAGTGAGCAGTTGGGAACCGATTCGCCTTATTTGATGGCTGCTGCCATCCCGGTGGCCATCTCCTTGTTTCACACAGCCTTTAATTGTTGCAATACCTTGCTGCTGGTAGGGTTCATACGGCCCATGGCCCGGCTGATCAATCGCATCGTGCCTGAACGGGTACCTGCCGAGAAGGCCATCGAGGAACCCAAATTCCTGAACGACCAGGCGCTGAATTACCCCCAGACCGCCATCGCCTCCCTGGAGCAGGAATCGCGTTACCTCTACGAGCACGCTATTTTTGAGATTGTGGCCCATGCCCTGCACCTGCACCGCACCGACATCCTTTCGGAGCAAAAGCCCGGCAGGGTGGTGAGCCGGTCGCGGGAAGATTTGAAAACCGACGTAAGGGCCCTGTACCTGTCTAAAGTGAAACGCATCTACAGCCTGATCATCACCTACGCCACCCGTGCCCAGAGCAAGCTCCACCTGTCGGAGGCGCAGCACCGTCGGGTTGCGGAAATTAAACTGGCCAACCGGAAGATGGTGGAAGTAATCCGGGATGCCAACGAGCTGAACCGGAACGTATCCCTGTACCTGAATGGGGAGCACCCGGTCATGGCCCGGGAATACGACAAATTGCGCAGGAAAATGATCAAGGTCCTTCGCCTGGTCCAGGCATACCGCACCGAGAAGGACACCCAGGTGTACTACGAAAAAATGCAGGCCCTGGCCCAGGAGGCGCGGGAAGA
>DATIPV010000301.1:0-10537 GCA_035471525.1 Robiginitalea sp. | reverse complement strand
GAAAGCCTCTCGCCAGAGAAGCTGGAATTCGCCACGGAGCGCAGGATCGATACCCTCTCGGAGGCCATCAAGGGCGCCGATGTGTTTATAGGCCTGTCCATTGCCAATATCCTCTCTCCTGCCATGCTGAAGAGCATGGCCCCCAACCCCATTGTCTTTGCGATGGCCAACCCCGATCCGGAGATCGACTACCCCCTGGCCATGAAGACCCGGAAGGATATCGTTATGGCGACCGGCCGTTCCGACTATCCGAACCAGGTGAACAATGTGCTCGGGTTCCCCTTCATTTTCAGGGGCGCCCTCGATGTGCGGGCCAGCAAGATCAACGAGGCCATGAAAATGGCCGCTGTAAAAGCCCTGGCCGAGCTGGCCAAACAACCCGTGCCGGAACAGGTGAACATTGCCTACGGGGAAACCCGCCTGACCTTCGGGCGCGACTACATCATCCCCAAGCCCTTTGATCCGCGCCTGATTGCCGAGATCCCGCCCGCCGTGGCAAAGGCCGCCATGGAAAGCGGCGTGGCGGCGGCACCTATTACCGACTGGGACAGGTACCGGGAAGAGCTGCTGCAGCGTTCGGGCGACAACAAGAAAATCGTGCGCTGGCTCATGAACCGGGCCAAGTTGGCCCCCAAAAGAATCGTCTTTGCCGAAGCCGATGAACTGGATGTGCTGAAGGCTGCGCAGATCGCCTACGAAGAGGGGATTGCCTTCCCCATCCTATTGGGCAGCCGAACCATTATCAAGCAGCTCATGAAGGAGCTGGAATTCGACGATGATATCCCCATCGTGGACCAGTACGAAAAAGCCTCCCTGAAAAAGCGGGAAGAATACGCCCAGCGTTTCTGGGAAATGCGGCAGCGCCGCGGATGCACCCTGTACGGGGCGCGGAGCCGCATGCATTCCCGTAACTATTACGGGGCTATGATGGTGCGCCAGGGCGAGGCAGACGGTATGATCTCCGGGTATTCACGGGCCTTTCCTTCGGTGGTTAAACCCATCTTTGAATCGATCGGGCGGGCGAGCGGGGTATCCCGGGCTGCCACGGCACACGTGATGATCACCTCGCGGGGGCCCCTGTTGCTGGCCGACACCTCCATCAACATAGACCCCACTGCCGAGGAACTGGCCGAAATCACGCGTATGACGGCCCGCCTGGCCCGGGCCTTTAACATAGAGCCGGTTATTGCCCTGCTGTCGTATGCCAATTTCGGGTCTTCCGACGATCCACGGGCCCTCAAGGTAAGACAGGCCATTCGCCTGCTCCACGAACACGACCCCGATCTGATCGTAGACGGGGAAATCCAGACCGATTTCGCCCTGAACCAGCGCCTTCGTCAAAGCCGCTTTCCTTTTGCAAAGCTGGCCGGCAAAGAGGTGAACACCCTTATATTCCCCAACCTGGAATCGGCCAACATTACCTACAAGCTCATCAAGGAGCTGAATGCCTCCGATACCATCGGTCCGATCATGCTGGGCCTGCGCCGGCCGGTGCACGTCTTGCAGATGGGCTCCACTGTGGAGGAAATGGTGAATATGACTGCGGTGGCCGTGGTAGATGCCCAGGAACGCGAGAAACGCCGGCTGTCCAAACAAAATGAGAACAAATAGGAGCAAGGCCCCGGGGGCATGCCCGGTCTAAAACCCAGCACCATGATCCATCACCTCAGCGGCAAACTCATTGAAAAACATCCCACCCACCTGGTGATCGAGTGCGGGGGGGTGGGCTATTTTGTCAATATTTCCCTGCATACCTATGCGGCCCTTCCCGACCAGGAGCAGCTGCGCATTTACACCCACCTGCAGATCAAGGAAGACGCCCATACCCTTTTCGGTTTCTGGACCGGCGCCGAACGCGAGGTGTTCCGCCTGCTGATCTCGGTTTCGGGCATCGGTTCGAGCATCGCCCGCACCATGCTTTCGGGCATGACCCCACAGCAGGTCTGCGAGGCCATTGCCTCGGGCGACGTCCCCGCCATTCAGGCCGTGAAAGGGGTGGGCGCCAAGACGGCCCAGCGGGTTATCCTGGACCTGAAAGACAAAATTTTAAAAATTTACGGACTGGACGAAGTTTCCCACAAACCAAACAATACAAATAAAGAAGAAGCGTTATCAGCTTTAGAGGTTCTCGGCTTCGGTGCCAAGCAGTCCGAGAAGGCGGTGGATTCCGTACTGAAGCAGGACCCTTCTCTAAGCGTCGAGGGCATTATTAAGTTGGCGCTTAAAAATTTGTAAAAAGTTTGAAAACAGGGGCATCGGCATTTTACATACCGCACCGAACACCGTTACTTTTCCTGCTCGCTTTTCTGCTCGGGGCGCTTTTATCGGTCCGTGGCCAAGACACGGAACAGGAAGCCGATTCTGTACAGACCGGGTTCTCGCTCGGCAAACTCCGGATGGAAAACCCGGAAAGCATCATTTCCCGATACACCTACGACCCGAAACTCGACCGGTACATCTACTCAGAAAAAGTAGGCGCGTACGATATCACCTACCCCATTATCCTTACCCCGGAACAATACCTGCAACTGGTGCGCCGCGAAGATATGAAGTCGTACTTCAAGGAGAAGATCGATGCCTACAGCGGGAAAAAGGAAGGCAGCGAAGAGGCCCGGAGAAACCTCCTGCCCAACTTTTACGTGAACAACAGCTTTTTCGAGAGCATTTTCGGGGGGAACACCATCGAGGTGGTTCCTCAGGGATCGGTCGCAATGGATCTCGGCATTATCTGGCAAAAGAATGACAACCCGGCCCTCTCGCCCCGCAACCGAAGCAACCTGGCCTTCGATTTCGACCAGCGCATCAGCCTGAGCATGCTCGGGAAAATCGGAGAACGTCTGCAGGTCACGGCCCAGTACGATACCGAAGCCACCTTCGATTTCCAGAATCTGATCAAGCTCGATTACACCCCGACCGAAGACGACATTATCCGCAAAATCGAGATCGGGAATGTGAACATGCCCCTGAACAGTTCCCTGATCACCGGAGCCCAGAGCCTTTTTGGGGTAAAGACCCAGCTGCAGTTCGGCAAAACCACGGTAACGGCTGTTTTTTCCGAGCAGCGCTCGCAAAACAACACGGTGGTGGCCCAGGGGGGTGGCACCATCAACGATTTTGAACTGACCGCCCTCGACTACGACGAAGACCGGCACTTTTTCCTGTCCCAGTTCTTTCGCGAGCAATACGACCGGGCCCTGGAAGATTACCCCTACATCAGCAGCCAGGTGCAGCTCACCCGCCTGGAGGTCTGGGTGACCAACCGCAGCCAGCAAACGCTGAATGTGCGCAACCTGGTGGCCATCCAGGACCTTGGGGAAGCCCTGGCAGAGCAAACGCGCATCGGGCGGGCCGGCGGGGACCCTCCCGGCTTTTTCAACATCAGCGGTTCCAATGCGGAACTCCCTCGGAACGGCGCCAACGATTACGACCCGAACCTGATCGGGGCAGGAGGCGTGCTTACCGATGCCGTGCGCGATATCGCCACCGTGGATGACGCGTTCCAGATTCCCGGCGGCTATGTGGCCAACCAGGGATTCGACTACGCCATCCTGGAGAACGCGCGCAAGCTCGAGCCGGGCCGCGACTACTCCTTTAATTCCCAGCTTGGGTATATCTCCCTGAACCAGCGCCTGAGCAACGACGAAGTACTGGCCGCCGCTTTCCAGTACACCTATAACGGGCAGATCTATCAGGTAGGGGAATTTGCCAACGGGGGGCTCGACGCCACCACAGTGAGCCCCGGCGCCCAGGTGGAGATCAACAACAACACCCTGGTGCTTAAATTGCTCAAGAGCAACATCACCAACGTGAGCGACCCCATCTGGGACCTGATGATGAAGAACATCTACGCCACAGGGGCTTACCAGCTTTCCCAGGCCGATTTCAAGCTCAATATCCTCTACTCCGACCCGACCCCGCGAAACTACATTACCCCGGTAGATCCGAACACGGGCTGGCCCAACACGCCGAAACCGCTGCAGGAGCGCATCCTGCTCGACGTGTTTAACCTGGACCGCCTCAATATGTACAACGATGTACAGCCCGGGGGGGACGGCTTCTTCGATTTCGTCCCGGGCCTGACGGTAAATACACAGAACGGCCTCATCATTTTCACCAAGGTGGAGCCTTTCGGGGAATACCTCTTCGACCTGCTGGGCGGGGGTACCTACGACGTGCCGAACGACCAGGGCTACAATGCCAACCAGCAGAAGTACGTCTTCCGCAACATGTATATACAGACCAAGGCAGCTTCGCTGCAGGATGCTGAGAAAAACCGGTTCCGCCTCAAGGGGCGATACAAATCGGAAAGCGGGAACGGCATCCCGATCGGGGCCTACAACGTGCCCCGGGGTTCGGTGCGCGTCACTGCCGGGGGGCGCCAGCTGCAGGAAGGCATCGACTATACGGTAAACTATCAGGCCGGGACCGTGCAGATCCTCGACCCCAGCCTGCAGGCCTCCAACGTACCCATCAACATCTCGGTTGAGAACAACGCCGTATTCGGCCAGCAGACGCGGCGCTTTACGGGGATCAACGTGGAGCACCGCTTCAACGAGAAATTCGTGCTGGGAGGCACCCTGTTAAACCTGAACGAGCGGCCCCTCACCCAGAAAGCCAATTTTGGGGTAGAGCCCGTGAACAATACCATCTTTGGCCTGAACGGCAACTTTTCCACCGAGGTGCCCTTCCTGACCCGACTGGTAAACATGCTGCCGAACATAGATACGGATGTGCCCTCCAATGTTTCCCTTCGCGGGGAGGTGGCCTTCCTGAGCCCGAATTCACCCAAGAATGCGAATTTCCAGGGCGAAACCACTTCCTACATCGACGACTTTGAGGGGGCCCAGGCCCTGATCGATATCCGCTCCTCCCTGGGCTGGAGCCTGGCCAGCACCCCCCTGGAATTCCTGAACGAGGGCGAAGACAACCTGGCCACCGGGTACGAGCGCGCCAAGATGGCCTGGTATACGATAGATCCGATCTTTTACACAAACCAACGCCCCGCGGGGGTGTCAGACAACGACATCTCCCTGAACGCCACGCGCCGGATTTATATCGACGAGGTTTTCCCGCGCATCGACATCGCCCAGGGACAAACCACCGTGCAGAACACCCTCGACCTGGCTTACTACCCCGATCAGAAGGGCCCCTACAATGCGAACCCCAACTATGCGGGCGAACCTCCCACCGATAAATGGGCCGGGATCATGCGCTCCCTCTCCAGCACCAACTTCGAGCAGTCCAACGTGGAATTCGTGCAGTTCTGGATGCTCGACCCCTATGTGGACGGCCAGGCATCCGGGCCCGGGGAACTCGTGTTTAACCTGGGGAACATCAGCGAAGACATTTTACAGGACGGTCGCAAACAGTACGAGAACGGCCTCCCCGGCCAGAATTCGAACGACCTGGTGGCTCAGACGGTCTGGGGGCAGGTGCCCGCCACCCAGGCCCTGGTTTATGCTTTTGACGCCGACGCCACCAATCGCGGCCTGCAGGATATCGGCTACGACGGGCTCGCCGACGGCCTGGAGGCGGCACAGGGGTACAACGGGCCTGCAGAAGACCCCGCCCTGGACAACTATACCTATTACCTGAACCGGGAAGGCTCTATACTGGACCGCTACCTCGATTTCAACAACCCGGACGGCAACTCACCCGTGTCGGTAACCAACACCAACCGGGGCAATACCACCCTGCCCGACACCGAGGACGTAGACCGCGACCTCACCATGAACACGGTGAACAGTTACTATGAGTACCGCATCCCGATCAGGGCCGGACTCACGGTAGAAGACCCGTATGTAACCGATATCAAAGAAGGGGTAACCCCCATTTTGCCCAACGGGTCGCAGCTCAACCGCCGCTGGATCCAGTTCAAAATCCCGCTTAGCGACTTCACCAATGCCCTTGGCGGAATTGCCGATTTCCGCTCCATCAGCTTCATGCGGATGTACCTCACGGGCTTTACGGCCCCGGTGGTCCTGCGCTTCGCCACCCTCGACCTGGTGCGGGGCGACTGGCGGACCTATACCAAATCGCTGCAGACCGGTCAGGACAACCCGGCCGACGACGCCACCAGCGTGGATGTGAACACGGTAAACATAGAGGAGAACGAAGCGCGGATCCCGATCCCCTATGTAATGCCTCCGGGGGTTTTCCGCGAACAGCTCAACAACAACAACACCATTGTGCGGCAGAACGAGCAGTCTCTCTCCATGGTGGTGGACAACCTGGAGCCCCAGGATGCCCGAGGCGTTTTCAAGAACGTCAATATGGACATGCGGCAGTACGAGCGCATCAAGATGTTCCTGCACGCCGAGAAGATCAACGCCTCGGACCCCTACCTCGACAATCAGTCGCTGGTGGGATTCCTGCGCATCGGGACCGATTTCTCGGAAAACTTCTACCAGATAGAGGTGCCGCTCTCCTTTACCGACTATTCGGCCACCACCGCCGAACAGGTATGGCCCCTGTCCAACGAGCTCAATGTGGCCCTTTCCGACCTGAACAAGGTGAAGTCTCAGGGCATTGCCGACCAGTCGCTGAGTCAGATAACCTACTATGAGGTAATCGACGGGGAGGTGGTGATCGTGGACGAATTTGCCCCCCGGGAGCCGGGCCGGATGCGGATCGGGATCCGCGGGAACCCCTCCCTGGGAAGCGTCAGGAGCATGATGGTGGGGATGAAGAACATCGACAATATCCCGTTGCGGGCCGAGGTATGGTTTAACGAACTGAGGCTGGCGGGCCTCGACAACAAGGGCGGATGGGCAGCCGTGGCAGCCCTGGACGCCAACATGGCCGACTTCGCCAACATATCAGCCACGGGCAACACCAGCACCTCGGGCTTTGGTTCCCTGGACCAGATGCCCAACGAGCGGGCCCGGGAAGATGCCATATCCTACGACCTGGTCACCAACGTGGAACTGGGGCAGCTGCTGCCCGCGACCTGGAACATCCAGATCCCGTTTAACTACGGCATATCGGAACAGCTGATAACCCCCGAATTCGATCCCGTCTACGACGACCTGAAACTGCAGGACCGCCTGGACGCTGCAAACTCGGCCGATGAAGCCGACCAGGTCCAGGAACAGGCCGAGGATTACACCAAGCGAACCAGCATCAACTTAATCGGGGTACGCAAAAACAGGGGGGAGGAAGCCGAAGCCAATTTCTTTGATATTGAAAACTTCACCTTCAACTATTCCTACAACGAGACCAACCACCGCGATTTTGAGATCGCCAACCTCAAAAACCAGAGTGTACAGACCGGCTTTCTCTACAACCACAATTTCAGGCCGGCCACCGTTGAGCCCTTTGCCAAAAAAGATTCCCTGTTCACCGGGGCCTACTGGCAGTGGCTCAAAGACCTGAATTTTAATTTGTTGCCCACCAGTATTTCGGTACAGTCCGACATCAACCGCCAATTCAACCAACAGCGCTTCCGCGATGTGCTGGAGCCCGGGGTGGAAACCCTGCAACTGCCCCTGCTGCAACAGCGAAACTACCTGTTGAACTTTCAGTACAACCTGAACTATTCCCTTACCAGGTCGCTTCGGGTGCAGATCACCGGCTCCAACAACAACATCATCCGGAATTATTACGAGGAGGAAGGCAACCCATTTTCCAACATCCTGGACGACCAGACCCTGTGGGACGGATTCTTCGACGTGGGCGAACCCAACCGGCATTCGCAGCAAATGACCCTGAACTACGACCTGCCGTTTGCCAAAATCCCCCTGCTCGATTTTGTGAATGCACAATATACCTTTACCAGCGATTTTGACTGGCAACGGGGGGGCGACGCCCTGAACCTGGCCATAGCCAAGGGGCAGAACCCGGGCGTTCCGGAAGACGAGCTCGATCTGCCTTCCATCAACACCATCCAGAATGCCAATACGCATGTGCTAAGCGCCACCCTGAGCATGCAACGCCTCTACGACCGCCTCGGGCTGGTAAAAGCGGGCGGCAAGGCTTCCCCGGCCGAGCAGCGTACCGACAAGGCGGGCAACACCCGGGGCGCATCGGACTCCGGCCCCAGGAAAACCGGGGCCCTGGCAGGGGCAGTCATAGACCTGGTTACCATGGTCAAGCGGTTCAATGTAAACTACAGCCAGAACAGCGGCACCCTGCTCCCGGGCTATACGCGTTCCATCGGCTTCCTGGGCACGACCAAGCCCACCCTGGGCTTCGTTTTCGGCAGCCAGGCCGATATTCGCCAGCGGGCCGCCAGCAGCGGGTGGCTTACCGATTACAACGAGTTCAACCAGCAGTTCGTAAGCCGCTTCAACCAGCAGCTGAACCTCACCGCCACGGCACAGCCCATTCCGGAGCTCACCATCGACCTGATTGCCGACCGGCAGTACTCGGAGACCCTGCAGGAGAATTTCAGTGTCACCGACGGGGTATACGAGCCCCAGGCGCCCAACACCTACGGCAACTTCAGTATCTCTACCATGATGCTCGGCACGGCTTTCAGCCAGAGCGACCAGCAGCGCTCCGCCAATTTTGAGACCTTCAAGGAAAATCGCCTGACCATCGCCAACCGGCTGCTTTCAGACCGGGGCGGCGCCGATATAGGCGTGGATGAAGACGGTTTCCCCATCCGCTATGGCAAGACCCACCAGGAGGTGCTGCTGCCGGCTTTCTTTGCGGCCTATTCCGGGCAGGATGTGAACCGGGTGAACCTGGATGTCTTCCGGCAGATCCCCATCCCGAACTGGAACATGAAGTACACGGGGCTGATGAAAAACAAGTGGTTCAAAAAGAAATTCAAGCGTTTCTCCCTGAGCCACGGATACCGGGCGGCCTATACGGTGAATTCGTTCCAGACCAACCTGGAGCGCTATCAGCTCGTTCAGGAAGGGCTCCCCCCGGTCGAATCGGAAACCCAGAACCTGATGCCCGAACAGATCGTGAACAACGTGGTGTTGAGCGATCAGTTCAACCCGCTGATACGGGTCGATTTTGAGATGCAGAGCTCGCTGAGCCTGCTGGCCGAGATCAGGCGCGACCGGGCCCTGTCTTTGAGCTTCGACAACAACCTGCTCACCGAGATCAACGGCAAGGAATACACCCTGGGCCTGGGGTATCGCTTTACGGATGTGCAGTTCGTGACCCGCATCGGGGGCGAGCGCACCCGCCTGAAAGGTGACCTGAACCTGAAGGCCGATTTCAGCCTGCGCGACAACATCACCATTATCCGGAATCTGGATATCGACAACAACCAGATCACCTCCGGTCAGAACATGTTCTCCGTGAAATTTACCGCCGATTACGCCCTGAGCAAAAGCCTGAACGCCCTCTTTTTCTACGACCACTCTTTCTCGAAATTCGCCGTGTCCACAGCCTTTCCGCAGACCACCATCAATACAGGCTTTACGCTGCGCTACAACTTCGGGAACTAAGACCCGGCGCCCCCCGTTTTTTTCCATCGGCGGTTGGCAGGTCCGAAAGGAAAAAGTTACATTTGCGACACTGCTAAATACCAAGCCGATGAATATACCGTCTGACCTGAAATATACCCGCGATCACGAATGGGTTCGCGTAGCCGGAAAAATCGCTACGATCGGGATCACCGATTTCGCCCAGGGCGAACTCGGCGATATCGTCTATGTCGAAGTGGAAACGGTAGATGAAACCCTCGATCAGGAAGAAGTATTCGGAACCGTGGAGGCCGTAAAGACGGTTTCGGACCTTTTTTTGCCGGTCAGCGGAACCATCCTGGAATTCAATGAGAGCCTCGAGAGCGAACCGGAGAAGGTGAACACCGATCCGTATGGGGAAGGTTGGATGATCCGGGTAGAGATGAACGATCTCTCCCAGCTCGATGAATTGCTGAGCGACTCAGAATACAAGGAACTCATCGGTGGGTAGCAAGCGGCCTTTTGGCCTGCTGTTCCTCCTGTGGATGGCAATCGTTACGGCAGCCTGCCTGCTCCCGCTTGATTTTGGGGGATATTCCGGGTTTCAAATCCCGTATGCCGACAAAATCTCCCACTTTGCCTTTTACCTTATCGGCATGCTGCTCGGCGGATTGGCGGCCCGCGAACGGTACGGCCGCCGCACCGGCCCTGCGAAACCCCTGGGGGTCCTTTTCGCGGCCCTGCTGGGTTACGGCCTGCTCATCGAGGGCCTGCAGGCGATGCTTCCCACGGGCCGGAGCGCAGAGTGGCTCGATGCCGGCGCCAATGTTCTGGGACTCCTGGTGGCACTTGCCTCACTCAAAAGGCTGTTTCGCGCATCGGAGCAGTTAACTTGGAGGGATTAATTGGATATTTATCCAAAGAATCGTTAAATTAGCTAACCTTTAAATGTTGAGAGCATGGAATTGAAGAAAAATCCCAAAGCCGATTTGAGAAAGAACAGCGGGCTGTACTTTGTGCTCGGACTGGCAGTGGTAATGGCGCTGGTGTATGTCGCTTTCGAATGGAAAACGTACGACAAGGCCGACGATTACGATATCTCCATGGATGTCGAGGAATTGTTGGACGAGGAGGTGCCCATGACGGAGCAGCTGAAGACGCCGCCCCCGCCC
>DATIPV010000300.1:0-5532 GCA_035471525.1 Robiginitalea sp. | reverse complement strand
GGATGTCGAGGAAGATCAGGTCGGGGTGCGGGTGCTCCCTGAACCAGCCGATGGCCTCCTCGACCGAATGCAGCAGGTCCGATACATGCACCTGCTCGGTTGCCAGCATGCGCGCCAGCCTTCGGGCGGCGGGCTTTTCATCTTCGATGATCAGTACTCTCATGCGTCTGCGGTTGGCTTATTGGTATTTCCCGGCGTCGCGCCGGTCTTGTTCCATGTATTTGGCGATCTGCCGCTCTTCCCATTTTTTCCCGAACAGCAGATTGAGGCCGTATACGTGCAGGCCGTGCATGGCCAGGCCAATCCCCCAGAAAAGGGGGGTTATCAGCATGGGCCACTGCAGCAGCGACTCCCCCCGGGAGGCGCTCGCAAGCATATTGCCCAGGGCGATGAGCGAATTGATCACCACATAGACCGCCAGGTGGATGTGGAAGCCTTTGAGCTGCCCGACCTTTTTTTTGGCCCGTTTGAATTTATCGGTACTTTCCATGATGGTTCGTTTCTTATTTATTCCCAGCGCTTGCCCTGTTCCTCCTCTTCCTCCATGAACTGCTTGATCTTGCGCGCTTCCCAGTCGCGTGAAAAGAAGGGGTTCCAGCGAAAAGTCTTGGCCGCGTGAAAGGCCAGTCCGATTCCCCAGCCCAGGGCGGCCCACAAAAACCACTTGTAGTCCCAGAAGGTGAGGTAGTTGATCACGGCCAGCAGGGTTATCACCAATACGTACGAGGTGAGATTGCCGTAAAATTTCTTGAGTTCCTCCACGCGCTCCCTGGCGCGCTGATACTTATTTTCCTGTGAAAAGTCTTCCATGATATTGTTGGTTAATTCGAAATAAGCCCGGTTAAAAGGAATCTTTGGACATGAGTTCGCGGATCTTGCGTTCTTCCCAGTTCTTTCCCAGAATCGGGTTGTTGCCAAAGGCGTCCAGGCCGTGCATCAGCAGGCCGAAGCCCCAGCCCGCCATCGGGAAAAGCACCCAGGGGAAATAGGTGGTGTTGTAATTGACCAGGGCCAGGGCCGGGATTACCAGGCAAAAGGCCAGCAAATTCCCATAGAAGCACTTAATGCGCTTTACCCGATGTTTGGCCAGTCGGTAGTTGAGTTCCTTGGTTTCTGTGTTCATAACGTGTGCTTTTTGTTCGTTTCCCAAAATTCGGGGCCGCCGGCCTCCTTTCCCAATCTACCCTGCCGAAATGTCGATTCGGGGCGACGAACTGTCGGCATCAGAAATCGTCCTTCTCCATAAGTTCCCGAACCTTGCGCTCTTCCCACCGCTTGCCCCAAATGGGATTATAGCCCCAGGCTTCCAGGCCGTGCATCAGCAGGCCGAAGCCCCAGCCCAGGGCCGGGAAGATCGCCCAGGGGAACTCGGTGGACCGGGAATTGAGCCAGACCAGGAAGGGAATGACGAGGCAGTAGGCAGCCAGGTTGCCGTAGAAGCCCTTGATGGCCTCTACCTTTTCCCGGGCTTTCTGGTATCTTTTATCGCGGATGAATTCTTCCTGGGTCCGGGCCCGTCCCACCTGGCGGGTGAGAATGGGGATGGCCACCCGGAACTCGGTCTCGCTCCTGGCAATTTGCAGGCTACGCTCCGTAAGCAGGGCGTATCGCTGCTGGATGTTCTGCAGCCCCACCCCGCTCGATTTCCGGATCACCTGCTTTTCCTGCAGGTTGTTGGTGACCAGCAGAAAGCCGTCTTCCTCCCGTACCTCGATGCGGAGGGGCCGGGCCGGGGTAACCACGTTGTGTTTTACGGCGTTCTCGAGCAGCAGCTGCAGGGATAGCGGCACGATGCGGCCCTCCGGGTTGGCTGCCTGTTCGGGAATATGAAAGGTGAGGCTGTCTTCGAATCGCATCTTGAGCAACTCCACATAGGTGCGGGCAAAGGCGTATTCCTCGTCAATGGGCACCAGCTCCTTGTTCTTCTGTTCCAGCACGTAGCGGTAGACCTTGGACAGGGAAGTGGTAAAGCGCTGGGCCTGCCGGGGGTCTTCGTCGATGAGGCTGGTGAGCACATTCAGGCTGTTGAACAAAAAGTGGGGGTCGAGCTGGTTTTTCAGGGCGTCGAACTGGGCCGATGCCGTGCGGGCGATAATCTGCTGCTCCTGTACCCGGTATTCCTGCCGGTGCCTGCTGTAGTAAAAGGCGTAGAAAACACCGGTAACCACCAGGGCAATGGCCAGGGAGACCGCATAGGTAATCCAGGTCTGCAAGGCCAAAAAGGCGTCGACCTGCATGCCCCCGATACCTACTCTGAGGATAAACCCCGCAGCGAAAATGGCCAGGAGGGAAACCCCCGCATTGGCCAGCAGGGACAACCCCAGGTTTTTCCAGTGGAAGATACGGGGGCCGAAGTGCCGGAAGACATACAAAAAAACATAGGCGTTGGCCAGGTAGATGACCCAGCTGTACAGCATATGTTCCAAAAAATCGCGTCCCAGTTCGCGGCCGAGGGTGATTTCGCGGCCCATGAAGAAATAGATCCCCAGGAAGACCACATAAATGGCCAGCCCGACCAGGGTGGCCCGTCCCAATTCTGTGAAAAAGCGTTTCATATCGGCAAGGCAGGATAAATGTAACAAAAATTCGGGCCGCCCCTTCCCGGGGGCAGGCGGCATCCTGTGCCAAAGATGGGGCCAACTGCCCTGCCGGGCATCAACTTTGCGGCCGAACTGTCAGATTCGATTCCCGAACCGGGATTTAAGCAGCAGGTCTGCGGGGTTACCGGGTGAATTCCTACCTTTAAGCCACCTGAAGCCTCAACCATGTATATACCCGAAAAGTACCGCATGGAAGACCGCGGGCGCATCCGGGCCTTTCTGGAACAGCACGCCTTCGGCATCCTGGTAAGCGAGGGGCCCGACGGGCCTCTGGCCACCCACCTGCCCCTGGAACTGGTAGCCGGGCATTCCGGGCCGTGGGCCCTGGAAGGGCACCTGGCGAAGGCCAATTCGCAATGGCAGCACCTGCGCGACGGGCAGCCGGTGCTCTGCATCTTCAACGGGCCGCATGCCTATGTCTCCTCTTCCTGGTACGGCGAGGAGGAAGTGCCCACCTGGAACTACCAGGCGGTACACCTGCGGGGCATTTACCGCCGGCAGAGCGAGGCCGAGCTGATGGCCTCCCTGCACCGGTTGGTCGACAAATACGAGCGCGATTCAGAGCAGCCCGTATCCCTGCACCAGCTCTCCCCGGCCACCCTGCGCCAGGTAAAGGGAATCGTGGGTTTCCGCATAGAGGCCGTGCAGGTGGAGGCGGCCTACAAGCTCTCTCAGGGGAGGGAAACCGATCATGCCCGCATTACCGCTGAACTCGAGAAGCGGGGCGGGCTCTCTGCCGCTGTGGCGCGGGCCATGAAAGACCAGCCGGGAATTTGACGGTTTAACCTCGATTCGGTATCTTTAAGAAAAACAACCGCAACCATGATCCAAAGCAAATTCTGGCAGGCTTTCTTCGCCCTGGCCCCTTTTATAGGGCTGTTTCTGATTATCGGGGGCTATGTCGTATTCGTGATCTCCATCTTGGGCAACCTCGAGGAACTGGAGCACAGCAGGTACCCGCCCATGACCTTTTTCGGAGGCCTGGGATTTTTATTGTTTATGGTCTTGCTGATAGTGCTCGTCTCCATCGGCAGCCTTATCTTTTATATCGTCCACGCCGTCCAAAACCCGAACCTGCAGCACAACAACCTGCTGCTGGTCTGGATCCTGCTGTTCATCTTCGCCAGCGGCATAGGCCAGCTCATATACTGGATCGTGGAGATCCTCGCCAAGAACAAACAGGTCACCTCCCAATAGCATCCGTATGCCGACGCGAAGGAATTTTATTCGGGCCGCCGGGATGGGCAGCGCTGGCGTGCTTCTGCCGGCCCCATTTGCCCTGGATTTCAGCAAGACCGAAGCCCCGGGGCTGAACATCTCCCTGGCGCAGTGGTCGCTGCACCGGGCCCTGAACGAAGGCCGGCTCCGGGCTGCTGACTTTCCCCGGGTAGCCGTCGAACAATACGGCATCCGGGCCGTGGAATACGTAAACCAGTTTTATACGGATCGGGCACGGGACCTGGCTTTCTGGCAGGAGCTGCGCCGGCAGACCGACGACCTGGGCGTTCAGAACGTGCTGATGATGGTAGACAACGAAGGGCTGCTGGGCGACCCCGATGCCGGGAAGCGCCGGGAAGCGGTCGACAACCATATGAAATGGGCAGAGGCGGCTTACCAGCTGGGCTGCCATGCCATTCGGGTAAACGCCTTCGGCAGCGGGAGCCGCGAACAGCTGCGCGAGAGCCTGTCGGACGGATTGGGGCAGCTGGCCGAAAAGACAACCCCCCTGGAAATTTCCATATTGGTCGAGAACCACGGCCTGCATACCTCCGACGGCCGCTTTATGGCCGACCTGATCCGCGAGGTGGGCCACCCGGGCCTGGGCACCCTGCCCGATTTCGGGAACTGGTGCCTGGCCGTGGAATGGGGCAGCACCCAGGGTGGGAGCTGTGCCGATAATTACGGCCCTGAGCAGGGCCTGGCCGATTTCCTCCCACTGGCCCGGGGGGTAAGCGCCAAGTCGTACGACTTCGACGCGGCGGGCAATGAAACCCTGCTCCCCTACCGCGACCTGCTGCAACAGGTAAAGGATGCCGGCTACCAGGGGTATATAGGCATTGAATACGAAGGCAACCGTCTGAGCGAAGCGGAAGGCATCCGCGCCACCAAAGCCCTGCTGGAAGGCCTCTGGCCCCAGCTGGACTGATTCGCGAAACTCCCCTTCCAGCTATGTCCGAAGCCGAAGTCCCTTCCCTTCAGATCGTCCCCTTTGAGCCCCGGTACCGCAGGGCTTTCTACGAGTTGAACAAGGCCTGGATCGACGCGTATTTCACCATGGAGCCCAAAGACCACGAATCCCTGGAACATCCCGAGCGCAGCGTATTGAAGCCCGGGGGACAGATATTGGTGGCCCTGGTTGCAGACAAACCCGTGGGGGTGTGTGCCCTGATGGTATGCGACCGGCCCGGCTACCGGTTCGAGCTGGCCAAAATGGGGGTCGACCCGGCCTACCGGGGCAGGGGAATCGGAAAGGCCCTGTGCCTGGCCGCTTTGGACCTGGCCCGCGAGCTGGGGGCCCGAAAGGTATTCCTCGAGAGCAACACCGTATTGGAGCCGGCCATCGGCCTGTACCGCAGTCTCGGTTTTCGAGAGGTAACCGTGGGAGCCAGCCCGTACAGGCGCAGCAACATACAGATGGCAGTGGAGCTCGATCAGTAAGCGCTGGCCGCTCACCTCCGCGCCCCTTGCCGCAACTGGAAAGGGGGCAGACCGGCAGAAGACAGAAGGGCACAGGGCGCTCGGCAAGGCCCTTTTCCGGAATTCGATACATTTATCAAATACGGATTTTAGCGGGCATTTGTTTCTGTTATTCTTTTCCTACTTTTAAGGCAAAAGGCAGAGCCCGATGACCATAACCCAACTGCAATACGTACTGGCGGTGGCCGAGTACCGCAACTTTACCCTGGCGGCCGAAAAGAGCTTCGTTACCCAG
>DATIPV010000299.1:0-1836 GCA_035471525.1 Robiginitalea sp. | reverse complement strand
CCGGATCGCCTCAGGTCTGCAGCGCCCTTGTGGACCACATAGAAGTAGGGGTGAGGCGGGTCGCCCTCCCGGAATATAAAGCCCCCTTTTTCCTTGTAGACAATTTCCACTTCGAGGGAAAGCCGTTCCAGGTCGCGTGCCGTCAGCTCCTCGAAGGGCGGGTAGCGCTTCAGGAAATCGGCGACCCGTTCAGAGATGAGGTTGCTCATAGGGCTCTTTTTGCCTAAAAATAACACATCTTGGGCGGATGGCAACCGACCCGGGGAAAGACCTGATTAACCCGCTTCGGCAGGGCAGTCGGCAAATGCCGTTGCGGGGCCAAATTTTCCCCCTTCCCCAGGGGCATGCATCCTGTGACCCGATCGCGGTGAGCCTTCTCCCCGCGTGCGGAGGCGCTCCTGAGGCGAAGCAAACCGACGGCCCCGGGCAGGGCCCCGGCAGCAGGCAGGGCCCATTGGCGTGGAGACAGGCCGGATCAGGTTCGTCGGAAATAGTTACCTTTATTTTTACGGGCCCATACGGCCACGGGTATATTGACGTTTCAATATGGATATGCACAAAGAAACTATTTCAGAATTACGCCAGAGGCTTGAAAGCCTTTCGCGCAAGCAGGATGCCTTCTCGGCAGAGATTGCAGAACTCCAAACCGCCCTGGATCGCCTGATACAGGCCGAAGAAGCGGCGCAGGGCAAACCCGCGGAGCAGGAGCCTGGCAAACCCGCGGAGCAGCAGCCGGAAAAACCCTCGGAGCAGGAGCCAGGCAAACCCGCTGAACAGGAGCAGGCAGCTCCGGTCTCCGATAGCCCCGCCCCCGTAGCGGTGGCCATCAGGAAATTCCAGCGCAGCGGCTCCAACAAGCTAATTGCCGGCGTGTGCGGGGGAGTGGGAGAGTACCTGGGCATCAGCGTCGCCCTGGTACGCGTGCTGTTTGTCTTTTTTACCGTTATGTCTTGCATAGGCGCAATAGCGTACATTGTCCTCTGGCTCATTATGCCGCGCCCGTCAGCGGCCCTGCCCGTCACCCCCCCGGTGGAGGCGCCGCCAGTCCCGGAAAGGGTACAGGCAACCCCTGCGGAACCCTCCGGGGCCAGGGACTCGGGACTGGAAAAATATATAGGCGAGAACCTCATCGGCAAAATCGGCATAGTGATCCTGGTAATCGGGGTGAGCCTGGGGGTGAAATACTCCATAGACAACAACCTGATTAGCCCGTTAGTGCGGATTGTATTGGGGTACCTGTTGGGCCTGGGGCTCCTGGTGCTGGGGTGGCGATTGCGGCCACGATTCGCAAATTTCAGTGCAACGCTGGTGAGCGGGGCCATGGCTATCTTGTATTTCATGACCTTCGCGGCGTATACGTTTTACGCCCTGTTCCCCGAGTGGGCGGCATTTTTGCTAATGGTCCTCATAACAATATCCACGGTGATGATCGCCCTGAGCTACAACCATCAGATCATTGCCGTGATCGGGCAGGTCGGCGCATACAGCATCCCGTTCCTGCTGGACGAAGGCTGGGGGCAACCAGCCGTCTTGCTGGGGTACATTGCCATCATTAACCTGGGCATTTTGTACACCGCCTTCCGGAGATACTGGATACCCCTCTACCTGCTAACCTTTGGTATGACCTGGCTGATCTTTTTCACCTGGTACGCAACCGGTTTTGACAACGACCTGCAAAGACCCTTATGCTGGGGCTTCCTGGTGCTGTTCACCCTCATTTTTTACGCCGCCTTCCTGGCCTACAAACTGCTCCGCCGGGAGGCCTTCAAGCCATGGGATGTGGTGCTGCTGCTCTGCAATGGGTTTATCTTTTACGGCCTGGGCTATAACCTGCTG
>DATIPV010000298.1:0-2031 GCA_035471525.1 Robiginitalea sp. | reverse complement strand
CCCCTGAAGCCGGGCTGCATCCACCAGAGCAGTTCCTTTACTTCGTTGGCGACGGCGACCACATGAATTTCCCTGACGGCCTGCAACGACCGGCTGCCGGCAGCCAGGTCGAGCATGGGGGAGGTCTTCACCAGCAGGTTGTCTGTGGCGGCCAGCAGGGTGTCGAGGTTCGAGGGGATATCGGGCACGTAGTCTTCCAGCCTGATCACCCGCCCGCCCCCGGCATCCCTCCGGGATGGGTCGGCGTAGATCCAGTCGGGCCGCACGCCCTTGGCGCGAAGCTCGGCCAGCACCTCCAGTCCGCTTTGGGCATGCACCGCGATATTGCCGGCGCCCAGCCGGTCAAAATTATGGGAAGCGATCTCGGCCAGTTCGGGGTTCACTTCACAGTAGTGCACCGTCTCGAAGCGGCGGGCGAAAAAATAGCTGTCGACCCCAAAGCCCCCGGTCAGGTCCAGGAGTGTTTTGCCCCCGGCCAGGGAAGCTTTGTACAGTCCGGTTTTTTCAGAGGAACTCTGTTCCAGATTCAGGGCAGGGGGGTAGTATATCCCGGGGCAGGCGAACCAGGCTGGCAGTTTTTTTTGGGCTTTCCGCAGGCCTGCCAGCTGCTGGGCGATCTCGGCGGGCCTCACCCCCTGAAAAGAGCTCTTTTTAAGGACTACTGACACAATGTCAGTAGTCAAATTATTTTTTATATAATCTTGTACACCAGTATTTAAAATATTTTTATTCAAAGTATAACTATAAATTCTGGGTCAGCCGCTTTACGATGCGGTTTTCAGACAGGAATTCCTTTAAAATAACCTTCAGAGCGGTGTATCCCGGCACAGCGACGATCATCCCGACCACGCCGAAGAGGAGCCCCGCCATAATGATCACCAAAAAAATTTCCAGGGGATGCGAACGCACCGAATTGGAAAAAATTACGGGCTGGGAAAAGAGGTTGTCGACCAGTTGCCCGATGGCAAAACCCAGCAGCACCCAACCCACATCAGGCAGGATTACAGTGCTGAAATCTGCGCCCAGGTTGCTGGTCATGGTGAGCAGGACCATCAGCGCTGCTCCGATGATCGGCCCGATAAATGGAATGATATTGAAAAGGGCACATAGGAAGGCGATTACCAGGGCGTCCTGTATGCCGACCAGCAGCAGCACGATCGTGTAAATGGTAAAAAGCACCAGTATCTGCAGCAGCAGGCCTACGAAATACCTGGAGAGCAGCCCTTTGATGGCTTCGAGCGAATGTATGAGCTTGGCCTCCCGGTGGTCTGGGAAGAGGGTCAGCAGGGCGTTCTGGAAGAGCTTGCTGTCTTTCAGGAAAAAGAAGGAGATAAAGAGTACCGAGAACAGCCCGACGCTCATGGTGCTGAGCAGGTTTACAAAGGAATTGAGCAGATGCGGAATAAAGCCGATGTCCAGCCCGCTCAGCACGCTTTTTTCCACGCGGGCCTGCTGGACCAGTCTTTGGGCTTCATCGGGCGTGGCCCCCAAATAGGTGGCGATCTGGGTATACAGGGAATTGATGTTGTTGCGCAGGGAGTCGATATCCAGCAGGGAAAGGTTCTTTCCCTGTTCGGTAAGCAGGGGAACAAAGAGGGAGACAATGCCGGCCAGGACGCCGAGCACCAGGATGAGCACCGCCACTGCGGCCAGGGCGTTCGGGAATTTCAGCCGCCTGCGCAAAAACAGCACCACCGGCCGGCCTATCAGGGCGAGCACCGCGGCGAGCAGCACGTAGGTGATTACCGAACGTATCATGTACAGGAAATACAGCCCGACGGCCAGGGCCGCAAGCATCAGGACGGCCCGCAGGATGCCGTTGGCAAGGGATTGTGAGTTCATGGTCTCAGTTTTTAAAAGCGTAATTCACGATATTGGCGCCCATCTGCAGGGCCTTGCGGCGCACCTCGTCCGGGTCGTTGTGCACTTCGGGGTCTTCCCATCCGTCCCCGAGGTCGGTCTCAAAGGTAAACAGCAGCATCAGGCGCCCCTGGTGAAAATAACCGAAAGCCTGGGGTCGTTTCCCGTCGT
>DATIPV010000297.1:0-3356 GCA_035471525.1 Robiginitalea sp. | reverse complement strand
CCGGCTATGAGCTGGAAGGGCAGCGGCTGTGGATGTCGTACCTGAAACCCTATGTAGATACTTTTATTACCGATACCTATGGGTCTGCCGTAGGGGTAATCAACCCCGACGCCCCTTACAAGGTGGTCATTGAAGGGCATTCGGACGAAATTTCGTGGTATGTGAACTACATCACCGACAACGGCCTTATCTACGTGATCCGCAACGGGGGGAGCGACCACCAGATCGCCCCTTCCAAGTGGGTAGACATCCACACGCGCAACGGCATCGTGAAAGGGGTGTTCGGCTGGCCGGCCATCCACGTGCGCGACAAGGCCAAGGAAGAACCGCCCAAACTCGAGAACATCTTTATCGACATAGGCGCCAAAGACAAGGCCGAGGTAGAAAAGATGGGGGTCCATGTGGGCTGTGTCATCACATACCCCGACAGCTTCCAGGTGGTGAACGGCAACAAATTCGTCTGCCGGGCCATCGACAACCGGGCCGGGGGCTTCATGATTGCCCAGGTAGCCCGTCTGCTCAAAGAGAACAAGAAGAAACTTCCCTTTGGCCTCTATGTGACTAATTCCGTCCAGGAAGAGATCGGGCTGCGGGGCGCCGAGATGATTACCCAGCGTATCCGACCCCATGCAGCCATCATCACGGACGTCTGCCACGATACCACCACCCCGATGATCGATCAGAAGAAGGAAGGGCATATCGAACTGGGCCTGGGGCCGGTGGTTTCCTATGCCCCGGCCGTACAGAACAAACTGCGCGAGCGGATTCTGCAAACAGCCGAGGCGAAGAAGATCCCGTTCCAGCGGATGGCCGCATCCCGGAGCACCGGCACAGACACGGATGCCTTCGCCTACAGCAACGGAGGGGTCGCAGCCGCCCTGATCTCCCTGCCCCTGCGCTACATGCACACCACGGTGGAGATGGTGCATCAAGACGACGTTGCCAATGTGATCCGCCTGATCTACGAAACCTTATTAAATATCAAAGCCGGCGAAACCTTCAGTTATTTCGACTGACCGCCAGCCGTCCCTGCCCCATGGATGAGCGCATCGACATCTGGGACTCCCGGGGCCGTCCGACCGGTCGCACAGCCCTGAAATCAGAGGCTCACCGCATGGGCTGGTGCCACCCCACGATCCACGTTTGGTTCTACAGCGTTTCGGGGCGCGTACTCTTGCAGCGCCGCGCCGCCGACAAGGACACCTTCCCCGGATTGTGGGACGTGTCGGTAGCCGGGCATATGGGCGCCGGGGAAAATCCGGTGGAAGGAGCCATACGGGAGGTGCGGGAAGAGATCGGCCTGGAGGTGAGCCCCGGGGAACTCGAACCCATCGGCACGTTCAAAGCCGTGCACAGGCATCCGGGAGGCCTGGTCGACTGCGAGTTTCACCACGCCTTCCTCTGCCGGTTGCAGCGACCGCTGTCGGCATTGGCGCCTCAGGTTTCGGAGGTTGCCGAAATAAAACTCCATCCGCTGTTTACCCTGGCCGAGGAAGTATGGGGCCTGGCCCGGCCGCAGCACTACGTGCCGCACGGGGCAGACTACTACCGGACGGTTATCCGGGAGATCCGGTCAAGATTGTAGGCTGCGGGCAAAAACCACCCAGTCTTCCCGCTTGTAGGTCTGCTGGCTGCCCTCCCGCATATTTTTTACGATAAAAGTGCCTTTGGCGAGTTCCTCCTCCCCGATAAGCACCACATAGGGCGCCTCCCGCTTGTCGGCATATCGGAATTGCTTCTGGAGTTTGGCTTCCGTGGGATACAGATCTGCGCGCAAACCCCGGTCGCGCAGGCCCATTACCAGCCTGAGGGCGTCGTTGGCCTCTTTGGGCCCGAAGTTGATGCAGAAAACGTCGAGGGTGCGGTCCAGCTGGTCGGGAAAAAGCCCCAGCTGTTCCAGTACCAGGTAAATGCGGTCGAGGCCAAAGGAGATGCCTACCCCGCTGAGCCCCTGAAGGCCGAAGATGCCCGTAAGGTCGTCGTAGCGGCCGCCCCCGCCTATGGAACCCATGGATACCTCCCCGGGGGACGCAACTTCCAGGATCGCGCCTGTGTAATAGTCGAGGCCCCGGGCCAGCGTAATCTGCAGCTGACAGGCCGAGGCTTTCAACCCCAGTTTCGAGGTTTGGGCAAAAAGCTCCTCCAGTTCGGCAACCCCTTCCATGCCGGTTTGTGAGTCTTTCAGGAGTCCTTTCAGTCTGTCGAGCTGCGACTGCGGCTCCCCGCTCAACTCGAATAAGGGGGCGGCCTTGCGCACAGCGGCCTCCGGAATACCTTTCTGGAGCATTTCCTCCTCTACCCTGGATCGGCCTATTTTGTCGATTTTGTCGAGAGCCACCGTAAAATCGACCAGTTTGTCGCCGGCGCCGATCACCTCGGCAATGCCCGACAGCACCTTGCGGTGGTTAATGCGGATGGAGACCCCTTTCAGGTCGAGATTGTAGAATACGCGGTCGTACAGCTGGACGAGTTCCAGCTCCTGCACGATACCCCCAGCGCCGACCACGTCGGCATCGCATTGCCAGAACTCGCGGAACCGTCCCCGCTGCGGACGGTCGGCGCGCCATACAGGCTGAATCTGGTAGCGCTTGAACGGGAAGTCGATCTCGTTTTGGTGCATCACCACGTAACGGGCGAAGGGCACTGTGAGGTCGTAGCGCAGGGCCTTTTCGCACAGCCGGGGGGTCCAGTCCTGTGCATCGGGCTTGGCCAGTTCCGACGGCTTCAGGTTTTTGAGGAAGTCGCCTGAATTCAGGATTTTGAAGATCAGGCGGTCGCCCTCTTCCCCGTACTTACCCATCAGGGTATCGTAATTCTCAAAGGAAGGCGTTTCGATGGGTTGAAAGCCGAACCGTTCGAACTGCTCGCGGATGATGCCGGTAATGTAGTTGCGACGGGCCACTTCGGCCGGGGAAAAGTCGCGGGTCCCTTTGGGGATAGTGGGTTTCTGTGCCATGAACTTGCCTTCGGTGGTGCAAATATAACAGAAAGCCGTTTTTTGACCAGCCCGTGAGCTGTCTAGATTTCAACGATTTCCTGGAACCAGCGGAAAAGCTCGCCATTGGTGATCACGGCCCCTTTCCGGATGAGCTCGAATTTGTCGCGGTTTGGGTCGTCTGAGTAGGCCTTGGAGGCGGTCAGGTACTCCACCCAGTCAGACTGCCAGTGCTTCCGAAACCAGTCAAACCCTTCCCGGGTCTGCAGGTCGATCTCCGGGTTGATCACCTTTACGGAGATCAGCCGCATTTCCTTCTCCGACAGGTGAAAAAGATGCATGCTCTGCCCGCCGATATTCTCCATGTAGCTTACCCTCCCCAGCACACCTTCCCATATGAGGTCGCTGAACACATCGAGCT
>DATIPV010000296.1:0-4651 GCA_035471525.1 Robiginitalea sp. | reverse complement strand
CCTGGCTTACCCCCTTACCGCTTTGTACCTGGTCTGTTTCGGGCTGGTTTTGGCAGTGTTCCACCCGGTGCAGTGGTTCTGCCTGAACGTATTCGGATACGAGGCCCACAAAAGAAGCGTCAGTCTGCTGAATTTGGCCATTATGCGCTGTACCCACATATTGGGCACGCGCTACAGCATCGAATTCCCTGAAAACATGCCGCAGAAAGGTCCGCTCATTATCGTGACCAACCACCAGAGCATGTACGATATCCCCCCCCTGATCTGGTACCTGCGCAAATACCACCCCAAATTTGTCAGCAAAAAAGAACTGGGCAAGGGCATCCCCAGCGTTTCGTATAACCTCAGGCACGGTGGTTCGGCCCTGATCGACCGCAAAGACCGCAAACAGGCCCGGGCCGAACTGGTGCGGCTGGGGCAGTACATTCAGCAAACCGGCCGCAGCGCCGTAATCTTTCCCGAAGGGACGCGCTCGCGTACCGGGGCGCCAAAGCCCTTCAAGACCTTCGGTTTGCAGGTAATGATGGAGCACGCCCCTGATGCCCAACTGCTGCCCATCAGCATCAACCATTCCTGGCAAATGTTCCGGTACGGCAAATTCCCGAACGGCCTGGGCAACCATATCCGCTTCAAGGTTCACCCGCCTATTCCGGTAACCCCGGCAGAGGAAGGAAAGCTGGAAAGGCTCGAAAACCTCATCGTCTCACACCTAGACCCTCCGGCATGACCGATTCTCAGCGCATTGAAAAAACCATTGCTTTCGTCAGGGAAGAACTTTCCCGGGCAGAAGGAGGGCACGACTGGTTTCACATCGAACGGGTCTTTCGAAACACGCTGCTCATCGCAAAGGACGAGCCGGTAGATGTGCTGGTGGTAAGCCTGGCCGCGCTCCTGCACGACATAGCAGACCCGAAATTCCACGACGGGGACGAGGAAATCGGGCCCCGAAAAGCAGACGCCTTCCTGAAATCGCTAAGCATAAAATCTGATGTCCGCAGGCATGTGGTCGATATTATCAGGCGGATGTCTTTCAAGAACAGCCTCGAAGGCCAAACGGGCGGGGAGTCGAGGGAGTTGCAGGTGGTGCGCGATGCCGACCGGCTCGATGCCATGGGGGCCATTGGCATTGCCCGCGCCTTCAATTTTGGCGGTTACAAGGGGCGGCAGCTCTACGACCCGGAAGTATCCCCGAGGGTCGGGATGGACAAAGCCGAATACAAGAAATCGTCGGGACCCACCCTGAATCATTTCTACGAGAAGCTCCTGCTATTAAAAGACCTGATGCACACCGAAACCGGGAAACGGCTGGCTGCCGGCCGCCATGCCTTTATGCTGGAATACCTCGAGGCCTTTTACGCCGAATGGAACGGCAGGGCCTGAAGCCTCCGGGTGGTCTATAACCCCTGATTTTGCCTGGGAATAATGCACAGATTTCGTATCTTCCAAGCGTACCAAAAACACACTAACCATGCAAAGAAGATCCTTCCTGAAAAATACGGCTGCCGCTTCCGCGGCTTTTAGCATTGTACCTTCGTACGTGCTGGGCCGGGGGCACGTTCCACCCAGTGACACCTTGTATGTGGCAGCCTTTGGTGTTGGCGGCCGGGGCGCCAGCGTTATGCAGGGCCTCGACGAAACCGGGAAGGTAAAATACGTCGCCTTTTGCGACGTGGACGATCGCCGCGCCGCCGAGACCTATCAAAAATACCCGGACGTAAAGCGTTACAAAGACTTCCGCATGGTATTCCAAAAGCATCTGAAAGACATGGATGCCATTATGGTAGCCAGCCCTGACCATACGCATGCCGCTATCTCCCTGCCCTTTATGCGCGAAAAAAAGCATGCCTATGTGGAAAAGCCACTGACGCATAATATTGCAGAGGCACGCCTGATGACGCAGGTGGCCAGCGAGATGGGGATTGTTACCCAGATGGGCAACCAGGGCGCGTCCAGCGATGGAAGCCGGGAAGCGCGGGAGTGGATCGAATCGGGCATTATTGGGAAGGTCCATAAGGTAGATTGCTGGACCAACCGGCCCGTGTGGCCCCAGGGAGTACCCCTGCCCGTGGGGAAAGACAAAATCCCGCGGGAACTCGACTGGGACCTCTGGCTGGGGCCGGCCGCCATGCGCGATTACAACAATGCCTATCTGCCCTTTAAATGGCGAGGCTGGTGGGATTTCGGCACCGGCGCCCTGGGCGACATGGGCTGCCACATCATGGAAACCCCCTTCAGCGTGCTGGACCTGGGCTATCCCACCGAGGCGGAAGCCAGTTGTACCACCAATTGGGTGGGCGATTTCGCGGAAGCCGACTACAGCGCCTCCTGCCCGTCGTCTTCCATAATCCACCTGAAATTCGACACGGAAGCGCACGGCCCCATAGAACTGAACTGGTACGACGGCGGGTTGAAACCCGATTTGCCCGACGAACTGAAAGACGGGGAGACCATTGGAGACAACGGCGGGGGCAGCATTTTCTACGGCTCGCGGGGCATCCTGATATGCGACACCTATTCGCGCAATGCGCGCCTGTTGCCCTCCGAACTGATGGGGATGATGAACAAGCCTGCCCCCACCCTGGCGCGGGTGGAAGGAAGCACCGGGGGACACCAGCGCAATTGGGTGGAAGGCTGCCTCAGCGGCACTCCCACTTCTTCCGATTTCTCAAAAGCCGGAAAACTGACCGAAGCCGTGCTGATGGGCAACCTGGCCATCCGCTCGTATCAGTACAAAGAGCAGAAATTCAACGAACAGTGGAACCGGTCCTATTTCGAATACCCGGGGCGCAAAAAAATCCAGTGGGATGGCGCCAACATGCGCGTCACCAATTTTGAAAAGGCGAATGAGTGGGTGAACGGAAGCTACCGGCCGGGCTGGGAGTTGTAATGGGTTTCTTTCCTTAAAACAGGCTCAGCTGCCCGTTTTTGTACCGGGCGTGCAGTTCCGTATTCAGAGCGGGGAATTCACGCCCTTCAAAATAGCGCCTGCGCGACAGGCGGGCCATCTGGTGGAGGTGACGGGCTATTTCTCCTTCCCCCTTCATCCGTGTCCCGAAGCGGCTGTCGCTGAGCTGCCCGCCATGGCAGGCCCTGATCTGCGACAAGACCTTGGCTGCCCGACCGGGCATGGCCTTCCCGATCCATTCCGTGAACAACTCCCCGATGGCGCCGTTAAGCCGCACCATGGTATAACCGAAAGACCGGGCCCCGCAGGCTGCTGCCTCTCGGGCGAGGTCCATTAACTCATGACTGTTGATGCCAGGGATGATCGGGGCGAGCATCGCATTTACCGGTATCCCGGCCTGGGATAATTCCCGGATGGTACTCAGGCGTTTAGCCGTGCTGGCTGTTCGCGGCTCCAGCAGCTGCCGCGTTTCTTCCCGCAAAGTAGTAACCGAAACATGAACCCCCACAAGGCCATGCCGGTTCAATGCCGAAAGCAGGTCCAGGTCTCGCGTGATCAGGGCATTCTTGGTTATGATTCCCACGGGGTGGCGGTATTTCAGAAACACTTCCAGGCAGGCCCGGGTAATGCGAAATTGCCGTTCAGCCGGCTGGTAACAATCTGTATTCCCCGAGAGAACGATGGGTTCTGCCTTCCAACCGGGCTTCTTCAGGTGTTCTTCGAGCAGGCGGGGGGCCTCTTCCTTTACCAGGATGCGGCTCTCAAAATCCAGGCCGGGGTCGTAGCCCCAATATTCATGGGTGTTACGTGCATAGCAGTACACGCAGCCGTGTTCGCACCCCTGGTACGGATTCAGGCTGTACGACATGCCCACATCGGGGCTTAGAATTTTGTTGACGATCGTTTTGGGGTGGATCTTCAAAAACTGGGTGCGCACAGGGCTTTCTTCCCCGTTGCGCCTCAGATGATCCCTGTATTCCGGAACCGGTTCGTGCCGGAGTTGTTCGAACCGGTTGGGCCTGTGGCTTTGGGCGCCACGCCCTTTTCGGTAATCAGACGGTGGTACAGACAAATGAGTGGATTTTGTCCAAATTTATGGAAATAATCCGGTTTGCCGTTACATAATTTTGCCGGGGCGGGGGAACGCCTCAACCCTGAATATGGACCGCCACCATTTGCTTCTTGTTGCCGTGCTTGGCGTAGAAAAACAAGGTGTCGTCTCCCTTGCGCAGCAGCGGCTTGGAAACCATCAGCGGCAAGCGGGCCTCTTCCTGGTCTATGATCTTTTCATAACTCAATTGACCTTCGGCATCCAGCCTGATCAGAAAAACGTTCCGGTTCCGACCCAGCCCCTGCTTGAAAATAAGCCGCTCGTTGTTCAGCAGTTGCGGGTTGTCTGCCGAGGTACAGACAAAGAAGTAGGTGTTGCCGTTCTTGGTAAAGGAACTGTAAGAGGCGTAGGCGCCATCGCCCTGGGTTACCTCGGTCTTGTTGATGTTCCTGGCCCAGACCAGGGCGCCCTGCGGGTCGAGTTTCACACTTACGATGTCGTTGTGGTGAAAGCGTTCTATAGCCACCCGGCCTCCGCTCGCGTTGGTCTGCATGCTCCTGGTAACAAAGTACTCTTCGGCGTTGAAGAGCAGGTAATCGTCGTCGGTAAACCCGACTTCCTTGAATACCAGGTTCTTGACCACCTTTTCCTCTTCCGTGCCAAACTTGTCAAACATGAATTGTTCGGAAAAGGCA
>DATIPV010000295.1:0-3951 GCA_035471525.1 Robiginitalea sp. | reverse complement strand
TCGCCCGCAAAAATGTGGATCGCGGGCCTGGACCTGCTTCACAAACCCCTCTGCCACCTGCATACCCAGTTCAATGCGGAAATTCCCTGGGGCCAGATCGACATGGATTTTATGAACCTGAACCAGTCGGCCCACGGCGACCGCGAATTTGGTTTCATCTTGACGCGCATGCGCAAGAACCGCAAGGTGGTCGTAGGGCACTGGCAGGAGAGCCGGGTGAGGCAAAAGCTGGGCATTTGGGCCCGCGTGGCCCTGGGATGCCACGAATTGCGGCACCTGAAGGTGGCCCGCATCGGCGACAACATGCGCGAGGTGGCGGTTACGGAGGGCGACAAGGTGGCTGCCCAGATGCGGTTCGGGTTTTCGGTGAACGGGTACGACTCCTCCGATATCGTGGCCCGTATGGAAGCGATTTCGGAAAAACAGGTAGACCAGCTGCTCGCCGTTTACCAGGACGCCTACACCCTGTCTCCGGCCCTGGGCCCCGACGGGGCACAGAGGGCCTCGCTCCGCGAAGCAGCCCGGATCGAGCTCGGGTTGCGCGCTTTCCTGGAAGCGGGCGGGTTCAGGGCCTTTACCGATACTTTTGAAAACCTGGGGCGGCTCAGGCAGCTTCCGGGCATTGCCGTACAGCGGCTCATGGCCGACGGCTACGGCTTCGGTGCCGAGGGCGACTGGAAGACGGCAGCCCTGCTGCGGGCCATGAAGGTGATGGCCGGGGGGCTGGAGGGGGGCACCTCCTTTATGGAAGATTACACCTACCACTTCACCGGGTCGGGGGGCTACGTACTGGGCGCCCACATGCTCGAGATTTGCCCGTCTATCGCCGGGGGAAAACCCCGTTGCGAGGTGCACCCGCTGGGCATAGGCGGCCGGGAAGATCCCGTGCGCCTGGTGTTCAGCGCCCCGGCCGGGCCGGCCCTGAACGCCTCCCTGATCGATCTGGGCAACCGGTTCCGCCTGCTGGTGAATGAAGTCACCGCCGCGAAACCGCCTAAAGACCTGCCCAAACTCCCCGTGGCGCGTGCTTTCTGGGAGCCCCTGCCGAACCTTGAAACGGGGGCTGCGGCCTGGATGCTGGCAGGCGGGGCGCACCACACCGTATTCACACAGGCGCTCACCAGCGAATATCTGGAAGATTTTGCCGATATTTTCGGCATTGAACTGCTGGTAATCGATGCCCATACGCGGATGCGCGCATTCAAAGACCAGCTGCGCACCAATGAAACCTATTACCACCTATTCCAACACCGCATGTAAGAAGGCTCCCGATGGGCCTGTATGCCTCACCTGAAAGCTACCCCCCTATGAATCCTTTTAAATCAACACCCGTTTTCGTACTTTCCCTGATTCTGGCCCTGCTGGGCTGGCAGTGCAAAGGGGAACCCAAAGACGGCAAACCCGAAACCGAGATCATGGAACAAACAGCCCCCGTGAAACGCGTCGAAAAAAGCTCGTACGGCAACCTGCCCGACGGCAGCCACGTTTCCAAATATACCCTGCGCAACGCAACCGGGATGGAAGTGGATGTTATTACCCTGGGCGGGATCATTACCCGCTGGACGGCCCCTGACCGCAACGGGGAGTTCCGCGATGTGGTGCTCGGCTTCGATTCGCTCCAGCCCTACGTGGAGGGTAACCCTTTTTTCGGGGCGCTGGTGGGCCGCTACGGCAACCGGATCGCCGGCGGGCAGTTCTCCCTCGACGGCCAGACCTACACCCTGGCGCGGAACAACGGCGCCAACCACCTGCACGGGGGCGTCAGGGGCTTCGACAAGGTGTTGTGGGAAGCTTTTCCCGGGCGGGACAGCGACCGCTCCCAGCTTATGCTGGACTACCACAGCCCCGACGGGGAAGAGGGCTATCCCGGCAAGCTCGATGTGCGCGTGGTCTATACCCTTACCGACGACAATGCCCTTGAAATCGTATACCAGGCCGTAACCGACAAGCCCACCGTGGTCAACCTGACGCAGCACACCTATTTCAACCTTTCGGGCGACTTTTCGCGCGATATCCTCGATACCGAACTCCAGCTGAATGCAGATGCCTACCTGCCGGTAGACACAGGCCTGATCCCCACCGGAGAGATCCGCCAGGTGGCGGGAACGGCCTTCGACTTTACAGAGCCCAAAACCATCGGTCGCGATGTGGGGGCCGACGACCCGCAACTGCGCGTGGGAGGCGGGTACGACCATTGCTGGGTGCTGCGCCGGGAAGGGCCCGGCCTGACGCCCGCGGCCACTGCCTACCACCGCGAAAGCGGCCGGCTGCTTCAGGTCTCCACCGAGGAGCCCGGGGTACAGTTCTACATCGGCAATTTCCTGGACGGGAGCCTGCCCGCCCAGGGAGGCGGCACGTACGGGAAACGCAGCGGCTTCTGCCTGGAGACCCAGCATTTCCCCGATTCCCCGAACCGGCCCGAATTCCCCTCGACCCGGCTCGACCCCGGACAAATTTACCATACCCGCACCGTCTTTGCCTTCTCAACCCGATAACCCCCCCGCATGAAAACACTCGACTCCCTCGACTGGATAAGCATATCCCTGTATTTCCTGGTATTGATGGGGATCGCCGTCTGGGTGATCCGCCGGAAAAAGGAAAACACCGAAGACTACTTCCTGGCGGGGCGCAATGTGGGCTGGTTTGTAGTGGGGGCCTCCATCTTCGCCTCCAACATCGGCTCGGAGCACGTGGTGGGCCTGGCCGGCACCGGGGCCAGCAACAAGCTGCCCCTGCTCATCTACGAGATACACGCCTGGATCGTGTTGTTGCTGGGGTGGATGTTCCTCCCCTTCTACGCCCGCTCGGGGGTGTTCACCATGCCCGAATTCCTCGAGAAACGCTTTGACGCCCGCTCGCGCTGGATCCTTTCGGTCTTTTCCATTGTGGCCTATGTGCTCACCAAGATCTCCGTTACCATTTACGCCGGGGGCATCGTGGTTTCGGCCCTGCTCGGCATCGACTTCTGGACCGGGGCCATCGCCACGGTGGTCCTTACCGGTTTGTACACGGTTCTGGGGGGGATGCGGGCCGTGGTGTACACCGAGGCCCTGCAGGCCGTGGTACTGGTGGTCGGGGCTGCCACGCTCACCATTATCGGGCTCGACCATGTGGGCGGCTGGAACAGCATGCGCGAAACGGTTACCCCGGAATACCTGAACATGTGGCGGTCCATCTCAGACCCCGATTTCCCCTGGCTGCCCCTGGTCATTACCAGCACCATCGTCGGTATCTGGTACTGGTGCACCGACCAGTACATCGTTCAGAGGGCCCTTACGGCCAAATCCATCAAGGAAGGGCGGCGCGGGACCATCTTCGGGGCCCTGCTCAAACTGATGCCGGTTTTCCTCTTCCTCATCCCCGGGGTTATCGCCCTTACCCTGAAAATGCGGGGGGAGCTGGAGTGGGAAACCCCCGACCAGGCCTTCCCCGTGCTGATGAGCAACCTCTTGCCCTCGGGCCTGCGGGGCCTGGTGGCGGCCGGTCTGCTGGCGGCCCTGATGAGCTCGCTGGCCTCTGTCTTCAATTCCTGCTCCACCCTCTTTACGGTAGACATCTACAAGAAGCTGCGGCCGGGCACCCCTGAGAAAAAACTGGTCCGCACCGGGCAGATAGCCACCCTTATCGTGGTGATTATCGGCATTATCTGGATTCCGATTATGGCAAACATCTCCGGCGTGCTCTACGAATACCTGCAGAGCGTACAGTCGTACATCGCCCCGCCCATCGCAGCGGTGTTCCTGTTGGGTATTTTCCACAAGCGCATCAACGCCCAGGGGGCCTTTGTGACGCTGATCGCCGGCTTTGTGGTGGGAGCCCTGCGCATTGTCCTGGAGTTGTCCAAGGATTCCCTCGAAGCAGGGGGGGTCTGGCACACCCTGGGGGCTGCCAATTTCCTCACCTTCGCGGCCTGGTTCTTCCTGTTCTGCGTGGTGCTGATCGTGGCGGTAA
>DATIPV010000294.1:0-1785 GCA_035471525.1 Robiginitalea sp. | reverse complement strand
GGTCTTCGTACCGGTAGGCGATCTCTTCTGCCTGTACCTCGTCGGAGCTGTCAAAATCCGACTTGGCCACACGCAGCACCTTCAGGTCTTGCCGGAGCCCCAGGTTATTTCCGATATCCCCGATGAACAGGTAGTTTTCGTCTTCCGCCAGGTCTTCCCAATCCGTATTGGCAACCCCGGCAATGCGCACCCGGCGCCGAACCTGGAGGGAAGAGGTGTCTACTGCGTACAACACGGGCTCGTTGCCCGAATCGTTGTGCGTAATAAGCAAATCTCCCCGGAGCAGCAGGCCCGAACTTTCCCGTACCTCTTCCGGCAGGGGGCCGCGCACTTCGACGGACATCTGCGCCTTGAGCCCTGCAGGGATGCAGGCCAGCCAGAACAGACAACCGAAACCGAACCGCGATACCATACTTGAAAAGTACGAAATTCCCATCACCGGCAAGACACCCTGGGTGTACGTGCAGAAATTTCGACCAACGGCCTAAAGGGGAGGCTGAATTATTGTTTAATCTTTTTAATATATTTTTAAACAAAATACGAGTATCTTTGTTCAAAAAACAGATGGGTTTCTATCAGATCATCGCCGAACAGTACCTCCAGGCTTCCAGGGAAGAGGCCTGGTCCTTTTTATCGGACCCGGGCAACCTGCAGCTGATTACCCCAAAAGCCATGCAATTCGAAATTCGCAGCGGAGCCGAAATGCCCATGTTCCCCGGGCAGCTCATCAGCTACAGGGTTTCCCCCTTCCCGGGGATTCGCACCTCCTGGGTTACTGAAATTACGCATGTGCGGGAGGGTGCCTACTTTGTGGACGAACAGCGCTTCGGGCCCTATCGCTTCTGGCATCACAAGCATTTTGTATTTTCGGCGGAAGGCGGGGTTCACATGCGCGATGTGGTCGATTATGCGCTTCCGCTCGGACCCCTGGGCAGCCTGGCGCACAGCCTGCTGGTGCGCAAACAACTGACAGACATATTCCGGTATCGGGAAACAGCCCTGGCTGACCGGTTCGGATCGCTGCCGGGCAAGCCGGCCAAGCTCGAGTTGCACAAATTGAAATAACGCCATGAGGAATATACTGGTCATTGGAGGAAGTTCCGGCATCGGGCTGGAACTGGTACGGCAAATCGGAGAATCCTGCCGGGTATGGGTGGCCTCGCGCTCCGCCGGCCCACTGGCCTCCATGGGGGTCGCCCACCTGCCCCTCGACGTGACCAGGCCGGATGCGCAGCTCACCGGCCTGCCGGATACCCTGGACGGCCTGGTCTACTGCCCGGGCAGCGTAAACCTAAAGCCTTTTAAGATGTTGGGCGTCCAAAATTTTCAGGACGATCTGGAAATCAACTTTCTGGGGCTCGTGCGCATCCTGCAACCCCTGATGCCGCGCTTCCGGGAAGGATCCAGCCTGGTATTCTTCAGTTCGGTGGCTGTCGGCAAGGGTATGCCGTTTCACACCAGCGTTTCGGCGAGCAAAGGGGCTATTGAGGGCTTTGCAAGGGCCCTGGCAGCCGAATACGCGCCCAGGATACGCGTCAATGTAATCGCCCCGTCGCTGGTAGATACCCCATTGGTCGCCCGAATGCTGAACCACGAGAAGAAACGGGAGAACCTGGCCGGGCGCCACCCGCTGGGCCGGGTGGGGGATCCGTCTGAAATCGCCCGGATGGCCGCATTCCTGCTTTCGCAGGAGAGCAGCTGGATGACCGGGCAGGTAATCGGCATCGACGGCGGAATTTCCACCCTTCAAACCTAGCCGATCATGAAAGAACCCATCGCCCTGTT
>DATIPV010000293.1:0-6253 GCA_035471525.1 Robiginitalea sp. | reverse complement strand
CCCTGAAGGTGCTCGGCAATGCCTTCCTGGTTTCCGAAGATACGGTGGGGCACCGGGGCTACAACCAGGCCAAGGGGAAAGACCTCTTCGGCAAGTTCGAGGAAAACGAGCTGCGCACCACCGATCTGGTGGGCAATACGGAAGTGGTCTACTACATGTACGACCAGGATAACCAGTTGATGGGAATCAACAAGACCATCTGCAGCAAGATCCGCCTGATCCTGGAGAACAGCGACATCAGCGACATCATCTTCTACACCAACCCCGACGGCACCCTGTTCCCGGAAGCCGATTTCCCCGACGACAGCCGCCTGCTTAAAGGCTTTGTCTGGAGGGGCGAGGAACGCATCCGATCGGCAGACGACCTGTTCGAGGAACCCGACAACAACCTGGCCCTGCCCGAGATCCGGGGCCTTACCGAACCCATAGACCGGGATGCCGAAACGTCTGACCCCGCAGATGACGGCCCGGAAGAGAGCAGCAAAAAGGCCGCGAAGCCCGCCCCCAAACCCAAAATACTGCCGAAACCCGAGAACTTGCCGTGAACCCCGATTTTTTGAAATACCAGGCGCAGACCAGTGCCCATCCGCTTGGGCTGGAGGTATCCCGGGCCGAAGGAAGCTATGTGTACGATGTGCACGGCAAGGCCTACCTCGACTTTGTGGCCGGGGTTTCGGCCTGCAGCCTGGGCCATTGCCACCCGGCCGTGGTGGAAGCCGTGCGGGAACAGGCAGGCCGGTACATGCATGTGATGGTCTACGGGGAATTCGCCCTGGAGCCGGCCGTTACGCTGAGCCGCGAGCTGGCACGGGCCCTGCCGGCACCCCTGGAAAGCACCTACCTGGTGAATTCAGGTACCGAAGCCATGGAAGGGGCCCTTAAACTGGCCCGGCGCGTTACAGGCCGCACAGAGATTGTGGCAGCCACCGATGCCTACCACGGCAATACCCTGGGAAGCCTGAGCCTGATGAGCTACGAAGCCCGCAAAGCGCCTTTCCGCCCGCTTATGCCGGGGGTTCGGCATATTCGCTTCAACTCCCTCGAAGACCTGGAACGGATCGGGGCCCAGACGGCGGCCGTGGTGCTGGAAACCGTACAGGGGGGCGCCGGCTTCATCCTGCCGCAGCCGGGCTACCTGGAAGCCGTGCGCGAGCGTTGCAACCAGACGGGGGCCCTGCTTATCCTGGACGAGATCCAGCCCGGGTTCGGGCGAACCGGAAAGCTTTTCGCCTTTGAGCACTACGGCTGCGTGCCCGATGTGGTGGTTATGGGGAAAGGGATGGCTTCCGGCCTGCCCATCGGCGCTTTCACGGCCTCCAAGGCTCATATGGATTCCCTGAGCAGCCCCAAACTGGGCCATATCACCACCTTCGGGGGCAACCCGGTAGTCGCCGCAGCCGCCCTGGCCACATTGCGGGAATTGCTGGGTACGGGCCTCATCGAAGAATCCCTGGAGAAGGAAGCCCTCTTCCGCCAGCTGCTTGTTCACCCCCTTATCGAGGAGGTCCGGGGCAAAGGCCTGATGCTCGCCCTCATCGTTCCGGAGGCCGCCCTGGCCGACTACCTGGTACTGGGTGCCCTGAAAGAAGGATTGCTGCTTTTCTGGTTGCTCTTCGAGCCCAGGGCGGTGCGCATAAGCCCCCCGCTCACCCTTTCAGAAGCAGAAATCCGGGAGGGTTGCGGCCTGATCCTGGACCTCCTGGAAAGCTATCCCGGCACGCCTGTTAACTAATTTGTTGATAAGAAAGCCCTGTCCGGGCGGCATCTTACCCCTCAAAAAAAATACTTTTAAAACCGTACGGAACCCAAAAAGGCACTTATGGAGCACGATCCGAACGAGCAGTCCCACCAGTCGGTGGTGAAATTTGAATCCATGCTCAAAACCGACGACGTCTATTTCTTCGACGCCGAGGATTTTGAGGAGATCGTCCACCACTACCTCAACAACGGAAAGATTTCCCTGGCCAAGAAGGCCATTCGCATGGGGTTGCAACAACACCCCGATTCCCTGGAACTCGGTCTGCTCGAAGTAGAAGTGCTGGTATTCGAGAACCAGTTGGAGCGGGCCGTGGCGCTGCTGGACCAACTGCAGCAGGTCGATCCTCAGAACGAGGAGATCTTTATCCAACGCGCCAACATCTGCTCCAAGCAGGATAACCACACGGCTGCCATCGAACTGCTGCGCCAGGCACTGGCTCTGTGCGAAGACGACATTGATGTCTATTCCCTGCTGGGAATGGAGTACCTCTTTCTGGACGAGTACGCCCAGGCCCAGGCCTGCTTCCTGAAATGCCTGGAAGCCGACCCGGAAGACTACGCCTCCCTCTATAACGTAGTGTACTGCTACGAATTCCTCGAAGACCACCAGGGGGCCATAACCTTCCTGAACGGCTATCTCGACGCCACTCCCTATTGCCAGGTTGGCTGGCATCAGCTCGGCAAGCAGTACTACAGCCTGAAGATGTACCCGGAGGCCCTGACCGCTTTCGATTTTGCCATCATTTCGGACGAATCATTCATCGGCGCCTATTTCGAGAAAGGCCGTGTCCTGGAAAAATTGGGCCGTTACAACCTGGCCATCGAGAATTACACGGCCACCATCGAGATGGACAACCCCACCTCGCATGCCTACCTGCGTATCGGGCGCTGCCACGAAAAGCTGGGAGAAGACGACCAGGCGCGCCACTATTACTACCTTACCGTACACGAAGACCCGCTGCTGGACAAGGGGTGGCTGGCCATCACGAATTTCTACATGCGCATCAAAAAATTTACCAAGGCCCGCGACTACATCAACAAGGCCATCAATATCGACGGGGAGAACCCAACCTACTGGAAGCGATGCGCGCTCATCCACCGGGCCCTCGGCGACCTGGACGAGGCCGACTACGCTTTCAAGCAGGCCGTAGACCTGGGCAACTACGAACTGGAAACCTGGTTGTGCTGGGCCGAAGTACTGCGGCTAAACCGGGAGACCGAGGCAGCCGCCCAGGTACTGCTCCAGGGTGCGGAATTCCATCCGGAAGCCGCCGATCTCCGATACCAGCTGGCAGGGGTCTGCCACGAGCTGGGGCAGGAGAGCCAGGCCTGCGAGCACTTAAAAGCGGCCATTTTCAGGGCCCCGGGAAAATTCAAGGCCTTCAGATCGGGCTATCCCGAATTCTGCCAGGCACCCAGTGTACAGCGCATCCTGAAAGAGAGCCGGAAAGCATCGGAATAAAAGCGTTATTTTTGCTTTTATTTTCAGCATGGAAAACCGGAATCTCCTCCAATACCTCTGGCTGGTCCTGAAAGGAATAGCCATGGGAGCCGCCGATGTGGTCCCAGGGGTTTCTGGGGGTACCATCGCCTTTATTTCAGGCATTTACGAAGAGCTTATTTCCTCGATCAACCAGGTGGTCCCGGCCCTTACGGGCACACTGCCCAAGAAAGGGCCCCTGGCATTCTGGAGGGCTGTAAACGGCAATTTCCTGGTGTCGGTACTGAGCGGGATCGCCATTAGCGTGGTATCCCTCTCCAGGCTCATCAGCTGGTTGCTCACAGAGCATCCGGTTTTGCTTTGGTCCTTCTTTTTCGGCCTGGTGCTGGCCAGCATCCTCTATGTGGCCAGGGAAATCCAATCGCGCAGCGCGGCCGTGCTGCTGATGGGGGTCCTGGGGGCCGTGCTGGCCTACGGGGTTATTTCCCTGCCGGTTGCCGAGCAGAGCGCCGGGCTGCCCTACCTGTTCCTCTCGGGAGCCCTGGCAATCTGCGCCATGATTTTACCGGGCATTTCCGGCGCCTTTATTCTGGTGTTGCTCGGCTCTTACAAAACCGTACTGGACTCCGTTCATGAACGGAACATTCAGGTCTTGCTGGTCACCGGCCTGGGTGCCGTTTTCGGGCTGCTCAGCTTCGCCCGGCTGCTGAAATGGATGTTTGCGCGTTACCGCGACGCCACCCTGGCCCTGCTTACGGGTTTTATCCTGGGCTCCCTGCCCAAGATCTGGCCCTGGAAGGAGGTACTGGAGACCCGTATGTTCGGCGACAAGGCCGTGCCCGTGAGCGAAGCGAATGTTGCTCCCTGGAATTATTCGGGAAATCCTCAGCTGGTCTGGGCCATCTTGCTGGCTATCCTCGGATTTTCGCTTATTTTCGCCCTGGAAGGATTGGCCTCCCGCAAGAACCGCCACCACTGATGTACCACCCGAGAAGCTTAACAGACAAAGTCCTGCTGTTCATCAAAGGGCTCTCCATGGGCGCCGCAAATAAGGTTCCCGGGGTCTCAGGGGGCATCGTGGCCTTTGTGGTGGGGTTTTACGAGGAATTTATCTACTCCCTCCAGAAAGTCAACCTCAAGGCATTCAAACTGTTGCTGGGAGGGCGTTTCCGAAGCTTTTACCGCTATGTGAACGGGCCCTTTCTCTCCCTCCTCATCCTGGGGATGCTTTTCAGCTACTTCAGCGTTTCCAAAGTGCTGGATTACTTCCTGGAGCACCGGGAACTGTATGTGTGGGCCTGTTTTTTCGGCATGATCATAGGTTCCATTTACTACATTTCCAAAGACTTCGCCCACTGGAACCGGAAAACCCTGCCAATGGGGTTGCTGGGGCTCATCGTCGGGATTTCCATCAGCTTCCTGAGCCCGGCCCGTGAAAACGACAACCTGATATTCATCTTCTTTTGCGGCATCATCAGCGTATCGGGGATGACCCTGCCGGGTCTTTCAGGCTCGTTTATCCTGATATTGCTGGGCAACTACGTATTGTTGCTGGTCGATTCGGTCAATGCCCTGTACGATACCCTGTATGAAGTGGTCAGGGGCGATTTCTCCTTCGCCCGCAACCAGCAGCGCCTGGACACCCTGCTGATCCTGGCGGTGTTCACAGTCGGGTCGGCCACGGGCCTGGTAACCCTCTCCCACCTGCTCGGCTATGTGCTGAAGCATTTCAGGCACCTGACCACGGCCGTTATTATCGGTTTTATCACAGGCTCCCTGGGCGTGGTCTGGCCCTGGAAGCGCACCCTGTTCCTGACCGACGCGTACGGAAAGTTCGTGGTCGACTCCAACGGTGACCAAATTATCGTCAATTACGAGCGCTATTGGCCCGACATGGGGCAGGCCGATAACTGGTGGGCCCTTTTCATGATCGGGGTGGGCCTCGCCCTGCTGATCCTCCTGGAATGGTACGGCAAAAACCGGCTCAGGAATGCGTAGGTTCGGGCTGGTAGGCAGAAATATCGGCTACTCCTTCTCCAGGGGCTACTTTACAGCTAAATTCCGCGAACTGGGCCTGGAAGACCACTGCTACGAGAATTTCGACCTGGCAGACCTTGCCGGGTTCCCTGAATTGCTGAGTGCCTTCCCGGACCTATGCGGGCTCAATGTCACCATCCCCTATAAAGAGGCTATAATCCCGTACCTGGACGCCCTCGACCCGGAAGCCCGGCGGATCGGGGCAGTCAATACCATCTGCCTGGGACCCGAAGGCACCCGGGGCTACAATACGGACGTAATCGGCTTCCTGGAGTCGCTTCGCCCGCTGCTCCGGCCGGCCGACCGGCAGGCCCTGATTTTGGGTACCGGCGGGGCCTCCAAGGCCGTGGCGCGGGCCCTGGAGATGCTGGGCATCGAATTCCGCTACGTTTCCCGGACCCCCCGGGAAAGACATCTGGGCTACGGGGATTTGACGGCCGGCCTGCTGCAGGAATTCCAGTTGCTGATCCAGTGCACGCCGCTGGGCACCTTCCCCGATACCGAACGGGCACCCGACCTGCCCTACAGTGCCCTGGGACCGGCGCACCTGTTGTACGACCTGATCTACAACCCGGCCCTGACCACCTTCCTCAGGCGCGGACAGGAGCAGGGCGCCCGCGTCAAGAATGGACTGGAAATGCTGCAGATCCAGGCCGAGCGGGCCTGGGAGCTCTGGAACCTTTCCTAGGCGGCAAAAACCGGCTTTCCCAAAGAGTTCGGGACCATCCCTTTGCTGGAGTCGCATTTGTTAGTATCTTAGAAAAGAGATCGTGCTGACACGAAAAACAGATGGTAATGTCTGAAGAGGAAAACAAAGAACTGCAGGCTGATGCAGGGGGGAAAAACCTACAGGAAACCGAAGAATTGAAAGACGGGGCTTCGGCCGGGGAAATGCCTGAGCCCGACGGCGGGCCGGAAATGGAAAAGGCTCCACCGGAAGAACCCGAAAAGGAGACGGAACCGGCTGCTGCCCAGGAGGCTGTGCAGGAAGAACCCGAAAAGGAAACGGAACCGGCT
>DATIPV010000292.1:0-2453 GCA_035471525.1 Robiginitalea sp. | reverse complement strand
TCCCATCGGCATGGGGTACGATTTCAAGGGAATCTACAACCTGTACGAGAAAAACATCAACCTCTTCAGCGGATCGAGTAAGAAGAAGGTAGAACAGACCATTTCCTTTGACAATCCGGCCAGCCCGGAACTTGAGAAACTGATTGGCCCCTCGGCAGCCCAAACCCTGCGCGACAACCTGGAACTGGTAGAAGGGGTGTACCCCGCCTTCGACCGGCAGGACTACCTGGGGGGCCGGTTGCAACCGGTTTTCTTCGGGTCGGCCCTCAACAATTTCGGGGTGCGGGAATTGCTCGACTGCTTTGTCGACATCGCCCCCCCGCCCAGGCCCAAAATGGCTGAGGAACGGCTGGTGGAGCCGTCGGAGGCCCAGATGACCGGCTTCGTGTTCAAGATCCACGCCAACATGGACCCCAAGCACCGCGACCGGCTGGCCTTTGTCAAAATCGTTTCGGGCACTTTTGAGCGCAACAAGCCCTACCTGCACGTGCGGCTGAACAAACAGTTGAAATTCTCGAGCCCGAACGCCTTTTTCGCCGAAAAAAAGGAGGTTATCGACCAGTCCTTTCCCGGCGATATCGTAGGGCTGCACGACACGGGCAACTTCAAGATCGGCGATACGCTCACCGAAGGGGAAATACTGCATTACAAAGGGATTCCGTCCTTTTCTCCCGAGCATTTCCGCTATATCAACAACGCAGACCCCATGAAGGCCAAACAGCTGGCCAAGGGGATCGACCAACTCATGGACGAAGGGGTGGCCCAGCTCTTTACCCTGGAACTCAACGGGCGCAAGGTGATCGGCACCGTAGGGGCCCTGCAGTATGAGGTTATTCAGTACCGGCTCGAACACGAGTACGGGGCCAAATGCACCTACGATCCTTTCCCGGTACACAGGGCCTGCTGGGTGGAGCCCGAAGACCCCAAAAGCAGCGAATTCGAGGATTTCCTGCGCGTCAAGCAGAAATTCCTGGCCAGAGACAAACGCGGGCAACTGGTATTTTTGGCCGATTCCGCCTTTTCCCTCCAAATGACCCGCGATAAATACCCGGGCGTAAAACTGCACTATACCTCTGAATTCGAGTAGGAAAGCCGCCAGCAATAACTATGCGTTCATCGTGAAAAATGCAAAAAGCCTGATTTTGATCGTGGGGGTATCGCTCCTTATCGGAGGGCTCCACTTCGTGATTGGACCCGAATATACCGGGGCGTTCCGGCCTTTTGTGACCGGGTACCTGATGGATGTTCTCTTACCCATGGATGTGTATCTGCTCGCTCAGGTTGCACTGCGGAAGCACTACCCCCTGTCCAAAAGCCGGTGGCTCGGCGCCCTGGGCACCTTGGCCATCGGGGGTACCGTGGAGTTCGCTCAGTACCTGGGCGTGCCCCTGTTCGGCAGCACCTATGACCCCCTGGACCTGCTCATGTATGCCCTGGGTACCGGTCTGGGGCTTGGTATCGATTTCGGCCTGATCCAGGCTTGGGAAAAAAAGGGCGAATAAGCAGGCATCAGGCTATGCGAGAGCAACCCTTCCGGTCAGGCAAGTGATATGGATGAAGCTTTTGATTCCCGACCGGCCCACCAGCGCATAGACAGCAGGGCCAGTATCAGTACGGGGACAATCAGCACACTGCCTTCCGGCCCGAAGGCTCCGCCACTCAGATAATCCGGACCGGTAAGGTTCAGCACCATCAGACTGGGCTTCTGGTGCCCGCTTGCCCCGAATCCGAATACGGGGCCCTGGAAAAAGTTCCATCCGATGTGCATGCCTATTGAGAGCCACAAAAACCGGGTAAGCAGCAGCCCGTAGATCCTTAAAAACCCGAAAAGGACGATTATTCCCGTTGAAAGCAATCCGGCGTTCGGGTTGGTTGCATGGATAAGGCCATATAGGGCGCAGGATATGGCAATGGAAAGCCCGAGTCCCATTCCCTCCGTCATATTCCGGAACAAATACCCGCGAAAAACCAGTTCTTCCCAATAGCCCACCAATGTGTGCTCCAGAAAAAGAATTCCCAGCGCTCCCCATCCCAGCGATTGCATCAGTGGCCCATAGGTGTTAAGACTGCCCTGAGTATCCTCGAAAACCGTTCCCACCGACCGGATTTCCACCAGCCCTAATCCCAGGGTCATCAGGAGAAAAGTCCCGGCCATGGCACCGCTCAGGCCAAACCCGAAAAGGCTATCACGCAAGGCCCTGGCCCCTCCCCCGAGGCCGAGGGAAATAAAGCTTCGCTTATCCAGGTATCTGCGGGCCAGGAATACGGAGACCGTCGCAACCAGGCCAAGTATCCCAACGATTACTGGGCTGTAGTAAGTCAGGAATTCCCGCTTGGTAATTTCTCCAAAGAGGGGTTTCACCAATAATACGGTTATGGATAGAGACCAGAACAGGAAAAGGAAGAGTAAAATCCGCCAGCCCGATCGCAATCGGTTTTCAGAAGTATTGAGA
>DATIPV010000291.1:0-1669 GCA_035471525.1 Robiginitalea sp. | reverse complement strand
TCTTGGTCGCCGTTTCGCAGGCCACCCGGGAGAGCGGGTCTTGTTCCAGGCAGGCGTCCAGGACTGCATCGCTGATCTGATCGCACATTTTGTCCGGATGGCCCTCTGTGACCGATTCGGAAGTAAATAGTAAAGCGGGTGAATTCATAAAGGTAGTGCTCATTAAAATCCTCCAAAAACAAAAATTGCCCCTCCGGGATTGTGAAAGGGCAATTGCGTAGTGAACGGCCGCCCTCTCATCTTCCAGAACACCGTCTGACGGAATTGGCACCTTGAGAATGTCTGTTCGCGCATGTGCGCAGCCGACACTTAGGTTGCCGAGGTTTCAAAGGGCCGGTCCCTCCACCTCTCTGGATAAGAGTGCCGCAAGGGGCTGTTTAGTTGTAGATGCGATCATACCACGCCGGCGCTTAAATGTCAATTAAACTCAAGATTGCCCAAAATAACAAAAATGGAAGGAAATACGCTCGAATTTAATGTGCGCGTTCGTCCGCAGATCCGGTCAAAACAACCAGATAATCAAGTAATACCCTAACACGCCCGCCCACAACCACGAGTCGATCCGGTCCCAGGCGCCGCCGTGCCCCGGCAGCAGTTTACCCGAATCCTTCACGCCGACCTGGCGTTTCACCATGCTCTCGCCCAGGTCACCCAGGGGTGTCAGGATTGAAAGCAACAATCCCAGCACTGCCCCGTGCCAGGGCGCTATGCTCGAATCCCTACCGGCTGCGAGACCCCATAACGCTGCCAGAAGCACCCCTCCCGCTACGCCCCATACGATACCGGCAAGGTAGCCCTCCCAGGTCTTTTTAGGGCTCAAGCGCGGGCTGAGTTTGTGCTTTCCCCACCTCTTGCCGATAAAATAAGCACCCGAGTCGGCAAACCAGATCACAGGAAGGGCCAGCAGGAACCACCACAACCCTTCCGGAAGCTGCCGCAAGGAAATCAAATACGAACCGACCCAGCCAAAGTACACCACACCCCCAAGCGAGATCCCGAAATCGGTTCCGGCCTGATCGCGCCCGCGTTCATATGAGACCAGGTGGTAGGTCATGATCCCCAGGGCGACCAGGCTTGTTATCCAGGGCGCGCTATCGAACCCATCATAAGCCCGCCCTAAAGCCAGCCCAACCACGCCTGCCAGAACCAAAACACCGGCGGGTTGGTACCCACCGGTACGGAACAACTGGACGTACTCGTTTGCTGCCAGCGCAAGGATCAGGGTTACAAACAAAGCATAGGCAATGCCGCCTACATATATAAATACCATCCCAACGGGCAGCAGGATGGCTGAAACGAGCACTCGCTCACGGAGCATGGGTGGTCATTTGAGGGGTATCGTCCGATACAAGGCCGTAGCGCCGGTCGCGACGTTGATACTCTTCGATTGCTTTCCACAGCGCATTTTTGTCAAAGTCAGGCCAATAGGTTGGCGTGATATACCATTCTGAATACGCCCCTTGCCAGATCAAGAAGTTGCTCACCCGCAGCTCGCCCGAGGTTCGGATGATCAAATCCGGGTCCGGCACGCCGGCAGTATATAGATATCGGTTGACTACTTCCACCGTGATGTCTTCCGCTTTCAAGCCATCGGCTATCATATGCTGGATAGCCTGGACGATTTCATCCCTTCCACCGTAGTTAAATGCCACGTTGAGTACCAGCCGCG
>DATIPV010000290.1:0-2287 GCA_035471525.1 Robiginitalea sp. | reverse complement strand
GTCTCTGATCTCCGCCCGGGTGGCAATGCCGGTCTTGGCCAGGGTGTCGAGCACCTGGGTAGCCCAGATCACCGGAACGTGGGCCGCTTCGCAGAACCAAAGAATCTCGCTCTGCACTTCCGAAATCCGGTCAAAACCGAGCTCCACCGCCAGGTCGCCCCTGGCGATCATAACGCCGATGCGGTTGCGCTTCATACCCTCCAACAAGATATGCGGCAGGTTGTCGAAGGCCATGGGGGTCTCAATCTTAAAGACTACTCCGAGCTTATGTGCCTGGAGCCGGTCTAACTCCTCGTACAGGCGCCGCACGTCTTCAGACCGGTTCACGAAGGAGTAACCGACCAGGTCGGCATGCCGGGCCACAAAGGGCAGCGTGTTCAGGTCGCTCTCCGTGAGGGAGGGCAGATCCAGGTCGCGTCCGGGCACGTTGATCCCCTTGTTGCTTTTCAGCCTGCCCTGATGCGTTTGGAGGACTTCCACCAGCACGGCATGGTCTTCCTTTTCGATCAACCGGCCCTTGACCAGGCCGTCATCGATATAAATCACGTCCCCGCGCTCCAGTCGGTCGAGGATTTCGGGCAGGGTGGTATTCATGCGAAGGCACACCTCCCCGTTGACCCCTTCGAGGGCGGCTTCGAATTCCTCCCGTGTTACGGGGGCTTTTTGCAGCCAAAACCGATTCCCGGCTTCCAGCGGTATCGGGCCGCAGCCCTCCGGGAAGAGGGTCCGGATCTTGGGCCCGCCCAGATCCATGTAAATGCGCAGCACGCGTCCGGTAACCTCGCCCGCCTGGCGCACGGCCTCTGCCATGCCCTCCCAGATGGTCTCATCGTCTTTGGCCAGGTTTATACGGGCCACGCTCATGCCGCTTCGGGCCAGATCGGCAAGCAGGGTGGGGTTGGTTATCATGGAAGGGGTGAGCGTCACCATGATTTCGGTGCGCTGCTGGGCACCGGGCCGGCCGAATAGCCGGGCCGTTTGTTCCCAAAGGAGTTCTTTGCTTTCGCGGTACCCGATGGCCTTGATGGGAAGCGGTTCGTTCCAGTCAGTGCCCGCGATGTAATTCAGGTTCCGGATCACGTGGTGCAGATTCTGGAGCACATAGCCCTCGGCCGAACGCAGGGAGGAGACCCCGAGGTCCGACAGGGGATCGTGCAGGTCCCGTAGGTCGGAGCTGCGCAAGACCAGGTAGTGATACAGATTCAGGGCGCTGCGCCGGAAGTCGGGGTGGACGGAATCTGCGATTTCGTCGGCCTGGGCCTGCTGTTTCAGGATCTGGCGGTACAAGGCGGTGAGCGCGTCTATGAGCGATCGTATCTCCATGACCGGCATTTTTAGGTTGCGATGGCGCCCCAATTCAGGAACCGGGAGCCAATCACTATAAAGTTACGAAAAGAAGCCCACTTGCAGGGTAAACCCGGGCAAAACTTTCGGCCCCTTGTTTCGCATCAGTCCCACCCCACCATCATATACTTGACCGGAGCCAAATCGGGTATCTGTACGGGCTCCACCGGGTCGGTTGTGTAGCGCAGGCTCGCCGGGAGGTCGTCGCGCGAAATGGTGAAGTACACATCGCTGCCTTTGAGCAGCACCAGCAGGTTGTTCAGGGAGGTAATTACCTTGCGTATCTCGTATTTGGACTTGATTTCCCCGAAGGTGCTCGCAAGGGTAATGCCCTTTTCGGTCTTAAAGCGCGGGTCGTGAATGCGGACATTGCCGATGCGGCTCAGGGTATCCGAGGCCGGGCTCAGGGTAAGAAGCAGTTTGCCGCCTTTCTCAAACACCTCGACCTTGCCGTCGCTGCCCAGTTTAAGCCGTGTGGAGTCCCGAACCAGCGAATCGGCCCGGAAGATGCTGTCGAGCTGACCGAGGGTGTGTTCTCGGTGCAGCTTCCCTACCCGGTCGGGGGCAATGGCAAAGGGGTCTTCCGTATCGGTTTTGCATTGGGTTAGCAACAGGGCGCAGCCCAGGGCCCACAGAATATATTTTTTCATAGCGTGCAGCGGTTTCGGATTTGGTTAATCAGCGCATAACTTTTTTGAGGATGCCCAGCACGCCCCTGATAAAGGTGGCGCTGGTCAGTACTTTGATCACCGGGTCTTGGCGGGTATGGCGGCGGCTGCCGGTGGTAGGCCGGCCCCGGCTTGTGGTTTCGCGTTCCCGCTGGCGTTCGGCCTCGGCCTCGGCGCGCTCGATCTTCTGCCCCAGAATTTCATAAGCGCTTTCACGGTCTACGACTTCCCGGTATTTGGAGGCGAGCTTCGACCGGCCGACGAGCTCCTGCAAT
>DATIPV010000289.1:0-1847 GCA_035471525.1 Robiginitalea sp. | reverse complement strand
CTCCCTCAACGGCAGCCTGCTGCGGGTTTTTGAATAAGGTCCCCGGCAGGGACTGCCGGGGCTGCACCCTTTTTGAACAGCGGTGCGGAGCGTTCGGCGTGCGCCCCGAATTTCCGCTCTTCAAAGCATTCTTCTCCCTTTTCCTGTTCATGATGCCCGATCGCCCATCGGTTTCCGGAGGGGTTCAACCGCACGCAGGGCCGCAAAAAAATCGTACCTTCGCCGGGAATTCAGGCGAATATGCTCGATAAGCTAAATATCGTAAAACAACGGTTCGACGAGGTGTCGGACCTGATCATTCAGCCGGATGTAATCGCCGACCAGAAAAGGTACATCCAGCTCAACAAGGAATACAAGGAGCTGAGGCAGCTCGTGGAAAAGCGGGAAGCCTACATCAGGCTGCAAAGCCATCTGGCGGAGGCCGAAGAGATCCTTGCGGCAGGCGGGGATCCGGAAATGATGGAAATGGCAAAACTGCAGCAGGAAGAGGCGCGCCTCGAACTCCCGGTTCTGGAAGAGGCCATCAAGGTGCTGCTCATCCCCAAAGACCCGGACGATTCCAAGGATGTGGTTATGGAGATCCGCGCCGGGACCGGGGGCGACGAGGCCAGTATTTTTGCGGGCGACCTGTTTCGCATGTATACCAAGTACTGCGAATCCAGAGGCTGGAAGACCCATGTGCTCGACTTCAGCGAAGGCACCAGCGGCGGCTACAAGGAAATCCAGTTCGAGGTAACCGGGGAAGACGTGTACGGCACCCTCAAGTTCGAGGCGGGCGTCCACCGGGTGCAGCGGGTGCCTCAGACCGAGACCCAGGGCCGGGTCCACACCAGCGCGGCAACTGTAATGGTGCTGCCCGAAGCCGAGGATTTTGAAGTGCATATCGACCCCAAGGAGGTGCGCATCGACTATTTCTGTTCGTCCGGGCCCGGGGGGCAATCGGTTAACACCACCTATTCGGCAGTGCGGCTCACCCACCTTCCCACCGGCCTGGTGGCGCAGTGCCAGGACGAGAAATCCCAACACAAGAATAAAGACAAGGCCTTTAAGGTGCTGCGTTCCCGCCTGTACGACATGGAACTGGCGCGCCGGCAGGAAGCCGATGCCGCCAAGCGGAATTCGCAGGTGAGCAGCGGCGACCGGTCTGCCAAGATCCGCACCTACAACTATCCGCAGGGGCGGGTTACCGACCACCGTATCGGGCTCACCCTGTACGACCTGCAGAATATCATGAACGGAGACGTCCATAAAATCATAGAAGAGCTGAAGCTGGTCCAGAATACCGAAAAGCTGAAAGAGGCTTCCGAGACCTTTTAACGACCATGACCCCAGAATCCCTCGAGCACCAAATCCGCAGCAAAGAATCCTTCCTGTGCATCGGGTTGGATACCGACCCGCAGCGCATCCCGGCCTTCCTCCACCGGGAACCCGATCCCATTTTTGCCTTCAACAAGGCCATCATCGACGCCACCCATCATCTTTGCGTGGCTTACAAGCCCAACACGGCATTCTATGAGGCCTGCGGCACCGCCGGATGGCAGGCTCTGGAAAAGACCATCGCCTACCTCAACGAGCGATACCCCCACCATTTCACCATCGCCGATGCCAAAAGGGGCGATATCGGCAACACGGCTTCGCGCTATGCGCAGGCTTTCTTCCAAGCGATGGATTTTGACGCCCTGACCGTGGCGCCCTACATGGGCCGCGATTCGGTGGAGCCCTTCCTGGAATTCGAAGGTCGGTTTACCATTCTGCTGGCCCTTACCTCCAACCAGGGAGCCTATGATTTTCAGACGTTGCCGCACCAGGGAAAGGCCCTCTACCTGCAGGTAATCCGCAAGAGCCTG
>DATIPV010000288.1:0-12767 GCA_035471525.1 Robiginitalea sp. | reverse complement strand
GGTAGTGATAATGGGGTATAAGCAAGGCCGGATGTACCAAAAGGTACTGTGCACGGCTGCTTTTCTGGCCATGGTCTGGTTCGTGAGCCTGCAGCCGGTGCCCTCCAGAACGGCCTGGTGCCTGCTGCCCCTGGGGGTCGTAGGATGGCACCTCTACAGCCTGCGTTATAAAAAAGATCCGGCCGATCTGGACCCCGAACTCAAAAAAATCGCACTCAGTACTTTCTCCATGGCTTTTATCCTCTATCTGTCTGAATGGTAAAAATTTGTAAATTTGAGAGCGAGAACCCGCTAAACCTTCATCACTTTGGAAGAACCTATTAAAATACTCATCGTTGAAGACAATGTAATTATCGCCGACGACATGCAGTCCATGTTGGAGGAGATCGGCTATGAGATCGTCGACAACGTCATTGTTTATGAACAGGCAATAGAAGTGTTGCGGACCAAGCAGGTAGACCTGGTCCTGATCGATATCATCCTGGCTTCCGACAAAACCGGGATCGACCTGGGCAAGCACATCCGCGATAATTACGACATCCCCTTTATTTTTGTAACCTCCAACTCAGACCGGGCCACGGTGGAGAACGCCAAGACCGTTAAGCCCAACGGGTACCTGGTAAAGCCCTTTGAGCAGCAGGACCTGTACACCTCCATCGAGATCGCCCTGTCCAATTTTACCCACAGCAACCGGGACAGCAGCCCGGACGACCGGGAAGACAGCAGCGAAGGGATTGCCTCCAACACCCTGTTGAAAGATTCCATCTTTGTCAAGAAGCAGCACCTCTACTACCGCATCCAGTTCGACGACATCCAGTTTATCAAGGCCGATAACGTGTACCTGGAAGTAAATACCAAGGACAAGAAGTTCCTGGTTCGCTCGCCCCTGAAGGATTACCTGGAAAAATTGCCCAAGAAAAAATTCTTCCGGGCCCATAAGTCCTACATCGTCAATGTGGACCACATCGACGCCATCAACTCAAAGGATATCCTGATTAACAACACCCTGATACCGATCTCCAAAGACTTCAAGGAGTTCATTATATCAGCCATGAATTCCTGATCAGGGTCCAACCGAATATCAGGTAAAGCGTATTTCACAACAATCTGCAGCCCGCTCACAACAATTTGTTGGGGGGTGGCCTGCCCCTGACCTATCTTAGCCAACGGATTTAAGGATTAGTTTTTTTCATTTTCATATAGTGTTCTCGTAAAAGAGTCTTACCCCAACCGGTAGGGCTCTTTTTTATTGCGGCCCCGGGAGCCGTGCCGCCGGCAAGGGCCGCTTTCGGGCCCATGGGGAGCCTTACCGCACCCAACCCGCTTTTCACAACATCCTGGGGGCTGTTCACAACAAATGTTACCAGGTCAGGGCCTGACCCCTTACTTTAGAGGCTCGTAACTGTAAGAACGCCCCAAATCTTACTGTTTGATCAATAAGGCTGTGTGCAAACACAGCCTTTTTTGTTGGCGGCGAAGGGCTGAAGCCCGGGCTCGGGACGGCACCGCGCCCGCAGACCACAGAATGGCGCCGCTTTACAACAATTACTGGGCCGTGGCGTTTAAAAGAGGTAAGTTTGAAACCGGGTATACCTGGTATACCGGAGCCCGGACCGGGCATAGGGCAATTTTTATGAAAGGGATCTTCTCTAAGGTATTTTGGGCAGTATTGCTTTTCATCCAATGGGGTGCTCAGGGGCAGGGCTATGCCCTGCAAGAAGAGGGCAGCCTGTATGAATTCAAGCAACTTACCAGCGCCCGGGAAAAATACGATTTCTTCTTCGGCACGGGAAACCGCTACGACATGGATTCGCCCTACGACTGGCTCGATGCGGTCAGGTCCGACCTGAATCAGGTAACGCGCCTCGGCGATTCATCGGCCATCAGAGCCTATCAGATCCTGCAGGCAGAACTGTACTTTGACCTCGGCGATTTCAATAAAAGCGTAACCCTTGCCAACGATCTGATCCTGGAGGTTCCGGTAACCGATCGGGAAACCCTGAAAACACTGCTGGAACTTATCGACCGCAACTACGGGGAGCTCCAGCTCTTCGACAAACAGATCGAGATCCGCAAGAAAAAGCGCGATCTCGGGTATACCGAAAACATTTCCTTCTACGACATCTACTCCAACCTGGGCATGCACCGCAAGGCCATGAAGGACTACATCGAAGAGCGGAAAAGATTGGTCGACGACACCGACCTGTACCAGCTCGCCCAATACGACAACGACGTGGGCGGTTTTCTGTTGCTCGACAATTCGCCTGCGGCAGCCCTTTCCTACTTCACCAAGGCGCAGAGTTATCTGACCATTTACCTGAACGATTTCAACAGGGCAAAAACGGAAAACGAAATGGATCGGGCCGAATTGCTGCGCGGCATCATCGACGGGAATATTGGCCGGTCGCATGTAATGCTGACCCAATACAACGAAGCCCTCCCGTTTTTGGAGAACAGTATTTCCGTTTTAGGGGAACACAGGCAGGAGATCTACAAACCGCTTATCACCGAGAACATGCTGGCCCTGGCCGAATCCCACCTGGAGCTGGGCAACCTCAAAAAGGCCCTGGAATACCTGCAGCGAACCGAAGAGGTGAGGCCTGTGGCACTCACCCTGAGGAGGAACCGCCTGTTGGCCCTCTATTTCGACATGGTGGAGAATTACCGGGAAGAAGTGCGTTTTTTGAGGCGAAACGTACGTCTGCAGGACTCCATAGATCGCACCGAATCGTCTATTCGCAAGCAGCAATTGCTGGCCATCGTGGCCAACGAAGACCTGGAGACTTCCAAACAGATGATCAACAATCAGAAGGAAGAACTGGAACGCAGCCGGGCCGATTTGCAGGCGCAGGACATGCGGATTAACCTGGTATTCATATCCCTGGTATTTACCTTGCTGGGCTTTGCCGGGCTTGTGTATGCCTATATGAAAAACATCAAGAATCAGCGGCTGCTGGCCGAGCAGAAACACTTTATCGAGAATGCCCTGGTCGAAAAGGATTCCCTGCTGAAGGAAATCCACCACCGGGTTAAAAACAACCTGCAGATGGTGTCGAGCCTGTTGAGCCTGCAGACCAAGAATACCCGCAGCAAGGCCGTGATCGAGGCGCTGGAGGAAGGAAAGTCGCGGGTTAAGGCCATGGCCCTGATCCACCAGAAACTCTATCAGAACGACGACCTTTCGGTAATCGAGATGCAGGGCTATATCGAGAGCCTGATCAACAGTGTCCAGTCCGTGTTCAAAAAGGGAGGCCACAAAATAAATATCACCATCGATGCGGAAGGGGTCGAACTCGATATCGACCGGGCCATCCCGATTGGCCTTATCCTCAACGAACTGGTTTCGAATTCCTTTAAGTACGCCTTTCCCGATGCGGAACAGGAGGGCAAGATCTACATTCACATCCGCAAGAGCCCCGAGGGAGGCTTTTTTGAATACTCCGACAACGGCGTGGGATTGCCCGACGACTCGGAGGAGCGCGAAGACAATTCCATGGGGCTGCGGCTTATCCGCCGCCTGGTAAACCAGCTGCAGTCTTCCCTGAACATCGACCAAACGACCGAGGGGGTGCGTTTTTGGTTCGATTTCAAATAGGCATCCAGGGCACGCCTGTTTTTCGCTTTTTAAATAAGTTCTCTACATTTGGGAGAAAGCACCCTCCCATGAAAATCACCTTTTTAGGGCACGCCGCCCTGCGCATCGACACCGGCAACCACCAGCTGCTGGTAGACCCGTTTATCACCGGAAATCCGCTGGCCAAAGACAAAATCGCCCTGGATTCCCTTCGGCCCGACTGGATCCTGCTCACCCACGCCCATCAGGACCACGTTCTCGATGTGGAAGCCGTGGCCGGGCGCAGCGGTGCCACCATTATCAGCAATTATGAGATCGTATCCCACTACCAGGAAAAGGGCCTGGCCGGGCACCCCATGAACCACGGGGGCGCCCGCGAATTCGATTTCGGATGGCTCAAGTATGTGAATGCCGTGCACACGTCCTCGTTTGCAGACGGCACCTACGGCGGACAGCCCGGGGGCTTCCTGCTGCGGGCAGGCGGGAAACAGATCTACATTGCGGGCGATACGGCCCTGCATATGGACATGAAACTCCTCCCGGAATACGGGAAGCTCGACCTGGCCGTTCTCCCCATAGGCGACAATTTTACCATGGGGGTGGAAGATGCGGTGCGGGCTGCCGAATTTGTGTCGTGCCCCCGGGTCATGGGGGTACACTACGATACCTTCGGGTATATCGTCATAGACAAGCAGCAGGCCCGCGCGGCCTTTGCCGCATCGGGAAAAACCCTGCTCCTCCCCGAAATCGGCGAGGCCCTGGAAGTCTGATCACACCACCCGGCTCCGCAGCACCACCCGATGGGCCAGGCGGGGTAAAAAGCGTTTGAGGCCGACCCCCAGGGTTTCCCAGCCCCCGATGTAGACTTCCCATTTCCCGGCCTGCACGGCCCGCCACATTTTTTCTGCGAAACGGGCGGGGTCCATGCCCTTTTCCGTTGCCTCGTCGGGGCGGCGCTGCGGGCTGCCGTCGGCCGTCAGGGCGTTGTGCGCGATGGCCGTCTGTACGAATCCCGGGCAGATCAGGCTTACCTGTACCCCGTCTTTTTCATGTTCCATGCGCAGCACGTCGAAAAAGCCGTGCAGGGCGTGTTTGGCACCGCAATACCCTGAGCGCAGCGGCGACCCAAATTTGCCCATCAGGCTGGTTACCGCAACGAAATGGCCGGTGCCGCGTTGCAGGAATTCAGGGAGCAGCGCCTTGGTGAGCGCCACGGTCCCCAGGTAATTTGCGCGCATCAGACGGTCGTATACACCCAGGTCGGTTTCGACGATCAGGGATCGCTGGCTTATCCCCGCGTTGTTTACCAGTACATCTATATGGCCATACAGGGCAAGGGCTTCCCCGGTGGCGGCCTGCAGGCTTTCTGTCTGCTCCAGGTCTATGGGGAGCACGGCCACCTTTTCGGGAAAGGGGCAGCGCGATTTCACCGATAGCAACCGGTCTGCCCGGCGGGCCGACAAAATTAGCCGGTGGCCGAGGCCGCTGAGATGGTAGGCCAGGGCCTCCCCGATGCCGGAAGAGGCTCCCGTAATCCAGACTACTCGATTTTCTTCTTGCATTGGCTTCGTTTGTTGACTCAAAATATACGTAATTTTAAACCCGGTTTATGATTGCATCCTACACCCGATACAACCTGAAATTCATTCGCCCGGGAGGCACCTCCAGGGGCGTTCTCACCGAGAAGGAGACCTTCTTTATCACCCTGCGCGGCGAAGCCCGGTGGGGGATAGGGGAATGCGCCCTGTTCCGGGGCCTGAGCCGCGACGACCGTCCGGGCTATGAGGCAAAACTGCAATGGGTCTGCCGGAACATCGGCCTGGGATGGGAAACCTTGCGGGAAGAACTGGGCGAGTGGCCCAGCCTGTTGTTCGGGCTCGAACAGGCCTTTCGTTCCCTGGATTCCGCCTCGCCCATGGAATTATTCCCGTCGGCCTTCCTGCAGGGCCGGCCCATACCGATCAACGGGCTTATTTGGATGGGAGCCCCGTCCTTTATGGAGCAGCAGATCGAGGCGAAGCTCGCCGAGGGGTACCGTTGTCTGAAGCTGAAGATAGGCGCCCTCGGCTTCGAGCAGGAACTGGAGCTGCTCAGGAGCCTTCGGCAGCGGTTTTCACCCGGGCGGCTCGAACTCAGGGTCGATGCCAATGGCGCGTTCCGGAGCGCGGAAGCCCTGGAAAAGTTGCATCGGCTGGCCGAATTCGGGCTGCATTCCATTGAGCAGCCGATCCGGGCCGGGCAGTGGGACGCCATGGCCCGCCTGTGCCGGGATAGTCCGCTGCCGGTAGCCCTCGACGAGGAACTGATCGCGCTCGGCCATTCCTCCGACAAGCGAAGATTGCTGCAGGAGGTGTCTCCGCAATTCCTTATCTTGAAACCCAGCTTGCTGGGCGGATACGCCGCCTGCGAGGAATGGATAGCCCTGGCCGATGATATAGGCATCGGGTGGTGGGTAACCAGCGCCCTGGAAAGCAACATCGGCCTGAACGCCATAGCGCAATGGACGGCAACCCTGCAGACCGAGATGCCCCAGGGCCTCGGGACAGGCGCCCTGTTCTCGAATAATTTCAGGAGCCCGCTGCGAACCTCTGGCGGGCAATTGTGGTACGATGCGGCCCCGGGTTGGCATCTGAATAAAATACAGGAACTATGTACATAGAACAGGGATATAGGGGCGATCTGGGCCTTTGGAAATACGTTTTTATCCCGATGGGGTTCATTTCCCTGATGGCCTTCAATTACGTGGTTACCGTCACTTCGCCGGTGAGTGTGGAAGACATGACCGCCGACATGATCAGGAGCTTTGGTTCCAATACCGTTCTGGTGATGCTGCTCGCTCCCCTGGCACTGGGACTGCCGCTCGTGCTGGGCTGGACCAAGTTTATCCACCCCCAGTCGATCCGTTCCCTGACCACCTCGCGCCGCAAAGTCGACTGGAGGCGGGTCTGGTTCGCCTTCGGGCTGTGGGGGCTGCTAACGCTTGGGCTTACCGGGGTAGATATCTGGCTGTCCCCTGAAGACTACGTCTGGAATTTTCGCTGGGAGGCCTTCTGGAAACTGGCGGTTATCGCCATTCTGCTCATTCCGCTGCAGACCAGTTTTGAGGAATACCTATTCCGGGGCCATATGATGCAGGGGCTGGGCATCATCTCCGGGAACCGTTGGGTGCCCCTGCTTGTTACCAGCCTGCTGTTCGGCGTTATGCATATCGCCAACCCGGAAGTGGAGAAACTGGGATACGGGAGCCTGGTTTTTTATATCGGCACCGGTTTGTTCCTGGGCATACTCACCCTGATGGACGAAGGGCTGGAACTGGCCCTGGGTTTCCACGCGGCCAACAACCTCGTAACAGCCTTGCTGGTAACGGCAGACTGGACTGCCTTCCAGACCGATTCCCTCTACAAGGACATCTCGATGCCCCACCTGGGCTGGGATGCCTATTTGCCTGTCTTTGTCATTTTTCCCGTCCTGTTGTGGGTCTTTGCCCGCAAATACGGATGGAAAGACTGGAAGGGGCGACTCACGGGCCGGATCCTCACCCGCGAAGCATCGCTGGCCTGCTTTAAGAACGAACAAGCATGAAAGAAGCGTATCATCCGGCATTCCGTATTGCCGGACAGGCCTTTGGCCTGACGGATCTGGGAGAAGTGGGCTACAGCCTTGTGAAGGAAGGCGATCCGTACGAAAGGGACATCGGCGATTTCCTGATAGACTGGGTATCGGACCGGGACCATGTGATGCAGCAAAGTTCCGGATCTACCGGGGCCCCCAAGTCGATCAGGCTGAAAAAAGAACATATGGTTCACAGCGCCCGGGTCACCGGGGCGTTCCTGGGTTTGGGCCCGGGGACGCGAGCCCTGGTGTGCCTCCCGATGTCGGCTATTGCCGGGAAAATGATGCTGGTCCGGTCCATGGTGCTCGGGTGGGACCTGTACATGGTGCCGCCGGTGGCCGAGCCCCTGCGCGAGGTGAGTGGCAGTTTCGATTTTGCCGCCATGGTACCGCTCCAGGCCGAACGGTCTGTGAAACGGCTCTCCCGGGTACGGAAACTGATCCTGGGCGGGGCCCCGGTACTGCCGTCCCTGCTGGCCCAGTTGCCTGAAAAGGGTACCGAATTGTGGCAGACCTACGGCATGACCGAAACAGCCAGCCATGTCGCCTTGCGGAGGCTGCAGCGGGTAGTCCCCGGGAATGACCCGGAATCCGTGCTGCCGCCTTATTCCGCCCTGGAAGGCGTGCGCCTGGAACTGGATGCAAGGGGCTGCCTGGTTATCGAGGCACCGGGCTGGACAGACCAGCCGGTACACACCAACGACCTGGTACAGCTATACTCCGAAACCAGCTTCCGATGGCTGGGACGGTTCGACCACGTGGTGAATTCGGGCGGGCTGAAACTGATGCCCGACCAGCTCGAAATCCGCATGGCCCCCTACCTGCAACAGCGTTTTTTCCTGGCAGGGATCAAGGACGCTTCCCTGGGCGAAAAGCTGGTGCTTTTCGCAGAAGGCAGGGGAGAGGAGGCGGCCATCCGGCAGTCGCTGGAAGGGGCGGGGCTGTTTTCCAAATACGAGCTGCCCCGGGAAATCCATTTCGTGCCCGGTTTTGAGGAAACCATGACCGGGAAGGTCGACCGGCTTAAAACCATATCCAACTTCAACAAGAAATAACATGCGACGGATTCTTTGTATCGTACTCCTTATCAACTGTATGGCGGCCGGGGCCCAGGTTATACTGCCCGAAGCCGAGCGGGCCCGGCTCGTGGACGAGCTCCTCGAAGAGCGCCTGGATTCGCTATTGCCCGAACTCATGGACCGAAACGGGATCGACCTGTGGGTACTCATTTCGCGCGAATACAACGAAGACCCCGTGCTGAAGACCTTCTTGCCGGCCACCTGGCTGAGTGCCCGCCGCCGCACCATGCTGCTGTTTTACAGAGACAGGGAGACAAACCGGACCGACCGCCTGGCCGTGGCCCGCTACAATATCGGGAAGAGCATTGTCTCGTCCTGGGATAAGGATAAGGAGCCCGATCAATGGCAACGCCTGATAGACCTGATCGCAGAGCGCGACCCGGCCCGGATCGGGCTCAACATCTCCGAAGACCACAACATTGCCGACGGGCTCGACAAAACGGACTATGATGCTTTTATGGCCTACCTGCCCGAAAAGTACCACAGCCGGGTGGTATCGGCTGAAAACCTGGCGGTAAGCTGGATCGAAACGCGCACAGCCCGGGAAATGACGATCTATGCGAACCTGGCGCGACTCACCCATAACATTATAGCCGAGGCTTTTTCGGAAACCGTAATCCTTCCCGGGAAGACCACCACCACCGAAGTGGAGTGGTGGTTCCGCCAGAAGGTGACCGAGCTGGGTCTGGATACCTGGTTCCACCCCACGGTGGATATCCAGCGCAGCGCCCGCGAGCTGCAGGGGCACCTCTATTCCTTTTCCGACCGGCCCGGGCAGGAGGTCATCCAGCCGGGCGACCTGCTGCACTGCGACTTCGGGATCACCTATCTGCGCCTCAATACCGATTGCCAGGAACTGGCCTATGTGCTGCGGCCCGGGGAAACCGACGCGCCGGAATACCTGAAAAAGGCCCTGGCCGATGGCAACCGCGTGCAAGATCTCCTCACAGCGAGTATGCAGGAAGGCCTCCCGGGGAATGAAATATTGGCGCGCGCTTTGAAAGCAGGGCGGTCAGAAGGCCTGCGGCCGGCCATTTACACGCATCCGCTGGGTTCCTACGGCCATTCGGCCGGCACCACCATCGGTATGTGGGATGCGCAGGAGGGCGTAGACGGGGCAGACGGGGCGACTTATGTGCTCCGCCCGAATACCCTGTATGCCATCGAGCTCAACACCACGGTAAACCTGCCGGAGTGGGGCACCGATATACGGGTAATGCTGGAAGAACCGGGGTTTTTCGCGGCCGATGGCTTCCGCTATCCCGACGGGCGTCAGACATCGCTCTACCTGATTCCCAGGCCCTGAGCTGCCTTTTGGCAAGGGCGGCGGGACGGCCCCTGCGGAGTATTCCCAGGCAACTTTCCGGAAAATTCGTATCTTGATAGTAGGTGGGGGTAGTGCCGTGTTTTACCGGTTCAGGCCCACGGATGGAACCCTAATAATTTATCGAGATGAGATTACTCTTGCTTCTTTGCTGCCTCCCGGCCCTGGTTTGGGCCCAGGAATCCAGGCTAATTAAAGGAAAGATCACCGACGGAAACAATTCCCTGGCCGATGTGGCAATTACCCTCGAGGGCAAGCAGGGGGGTACTTATTCGAACTCTGAAGGCCGTTATGAGATCGAGGCCGCAGTGGGCGATTATCTCCGCTATTCCTACGCCGGGATGAAGACGGTACGGGTACTGGTAGAGGACGTTACCTATTATGTGAATGTTGCGCTGGTTCCCGATTACACGGAATTGGAAGAAGTTACGGTTGGAAACCGACTGAAATCGCAGGTGGAGATGAGCCGGGAATACGCCACGAATAAGAATATCATACGCAGCGCCTTTGGTTTTCTGGATGCCGACAAGACCCACGGACGCGTCATGATCGTGGACGGCTCGACTATCGATGGTATTTACCTGTGTATCTCCGACTATCTGAGAAACCGATTCGCAGGGGTTTATGTGACAGGGGCATGCCCGAATGGCACTGTGTACCTGCGGAATATCGGCAGCCTGGGCGGGCCCAATCCGGTTATCTTTGACGTAGATGGCCAGGTCTTTACGGAAACCCCCAACTGGCTTGACCCCAACCAAATTAGCCGCCTGGCCATCATGAGCAGCTATTCCATGGCTACGCGCTACGGTGCGCAGGGTGCGGGCGGGGTTATTGTGATCAATACGGTCAATTCGCAGTTCGTGGCCGAAGGAATGATGGCCGATGCAGCGAACTGGTCTGCTCCCAGGGCCATGTCGGAAGCCGAATTGCTGGCCAATGCGCCCACGTACTGGCAGCGTCTGGTGGGCTCCACCTCCGAGCAGGAGGCCAAATCGCTTTACAGCGAATACGCTGCCCGGTATGCAGCTTCCCCGTATTTTTTCCTGGATGCCTATCAGTATTTTTACGAGCGACGCGGCGACCGGGCCTTTGCCGACGCCATTATCGACGAACACGGGGATAAACTGGCCGGGAATCCGGTATTGCTCAAAGCCCTGGCCTACCTGTACCAGGGGCAGGGACGCGCTGAGCGGGCCCGGGAACTCTACAAAGACATCTTTATCCTGAGACCCCAGTACGGTCAGTCGTACCTCGATATGGCCATGGCCTATTGGGATGTTGGGGAATTCACCAAGGCGGCCTCCCTGTTCGGCCGATACCAGTACCTGCTCAAAGAAGGCTATCTGGTGGGTTCAGACGATTTCTGGCTGATGCAGCAACACGACAGCGACAACCTCTTCCAGGTGTACGGGGAGCGCATGGGCACCGATGTGCGCCTGGTAACCACCGACCCGTACGTGGAGGGGTCTACCCGGCTGGTCTTCGAATGGAACGACAGCGGGGCAGAATTCGAGCTCCAATTCGTGAATCCGGGCAACCGCGCCTATACCTGGGAGCATACCCAGGCCGCGAATGCGCGCCGCATCGAAGACGAGCAGATGGCCGGATATACCATGGAGGAATACATCATAGATCCATCAACCGCGGGCCAGTGGACGGTGAACATCAGTTACCTGGGAAACAAAAGCCTGACCCCCACCTATCTGAAAATGACGGTCTATTACAATTTTGGCCGGAAAAACCAGACCAAGGAGGTTCATACCTACAAACTCTTTTTGCAGGGCAGCAACCAACGGCTGTTTGCCCTTACCACGCCGGGTACGGGCAGGATTCAGGGCTGACCTCCTTCCGGGCGGGGTGCCCCGTGCCTAAACCTGCAGCACGCCCATATTGAAGGCCTTTTCGATGGGGGCGTTGTTGGCGGCCTCAATGCCCGTGGAAATCCAGTGGCGGGTTTCCAGGGGGTCGATGATGGCATCGGTCCAGAGGCGGGCCGCTGCGTAGTAGGGCGAAATTTGCTCGTCGTAGCGTTTCTTGATCTCGCGGTACAGGTCCCCTTCCTGCTCAGCCGTAAGGGTTTCACCCTTTTTCTTGCGCGCGGCAGTTTCGATCTGAAGCAAAACCTTGGCGGCAGAATCCCCGCTCATCACGGCCAGTTCGGCGCTGGGCCAGGCAACGATGAGCCTGGGGTCATACGCCTTGCCGCACATGGCGTAATTACCTGCCCCGTAACTGTTTCCGATTATGACCGTGAATTTGGGAACCACCGAATTGCTCACCGCATTGACCATCTTGGCCCCGTCCTTGATGATGCCCCCTTGTTCAGCGTGGCTGCCCACCATAAAACCGGTAACATCCTGCAGGAATACCAGCGGAATGCGTTTCTGGTTGCAATTGGCTATGAAGCGGGTGGCCTTGTCGGCCGAATCGGAGTAGATTACCCCGCCGATGCGCATTTCCCCCTTGGCCGTTTTGGTCACCTTGCGCTGGTTGGCCACAATGCCGACCGCCCAGCCGTCAATGCGGGCATAGCCGCAGAGCAGCGATTTGCCAAAGCCTTCCTTGTATTGATCGAATTCGGAGTCGTCTGCCAGGCGGAGAATCACTTCCAGCATGTCGTAGGGTTCGGTGCGGGAGGCCGGCAGCAGGCCGAAGATCTCTTCCGGGTTCAGCTTTGGCTTTACGGGTTTGGCCCGATCAAAGCCCGCATTGTCGCGGCGGCCCATCTTATCGATGATCTTCCTGATCCGGTCCAGGGCATCCTTGTCGTCTGCCGCCTTGTAGTCGGTAACCCCGCTGATCTCACTGTGGGTGGTGGCCCCCCCGAGGGTTTCATTGTCGACGGTTTCCCCGATGGCCGCTTTGACCAGGTAGCTCCCCGCCAGGAAGATGCTTCCCGTCTTGTCCACGATCAGTGCCTCGTCGCTCATGATGGGCAGGTAGGCTCCCCCGGCCACGCAGCTTCCCATTACGGCGGCAATCTGAGGGATACCCAGGCTGCTCATTACGGCGTTGTTCCGGAAAATGCGGCCGAAGTGCTCTTTGTCGGGGAATATTTCGTCCTGCATGGGCAGGTACACCCCGGCGCTGTCTACCAGGTATATGATGGGCAGCCTGTTCTCCATGGCGATTTCCTGGGCCCGCAGGTTCTTTTTTCCCGTGATGGGGACCCAGGCGC
>DATIPV010000287.1:0-15997 GCA_035471525.1 Robiginitalea sp. | reverse complement strand
ATCCGGGCATCATCCCCTTCCCGTTGGCGATTTGACCCAGGATTTCTTCGGCCGTTAACCGGGAGCCCAGATCGATCAGAGAAGGGAAGCCGCTGCCGGGCATCCCCTGCCGCCCGGCCTGGTGGCAAACCATGCAATAGCGACGGTAAGTCAGCTCTCCGGGCGGCAGGTCCGGTTTTTCGGAAGCAACGTCTTCCATCTGCAGGAACCAGGCCATCTCGTTGGCATTCACATACAGGATGCCTTTGTCGGGATCGGCGCCCGCCCCGCCCCATTCGCCCCCGCCGTCATAGCCGGGCAACAAGAGCACAGGGTCGAGGGAAGGAGGCGCATACAGCCGCTTGTCGGCCCGCCGGAAGCGTTCGAGCAACGAATCCCGGTCGGGGGCGTACGGGCTTATGTCTGCCTCGGTCAGGTGTTGCGATTGCCTGGCGAAGGGGGCGGGCTTCACCGGGACGGGCTGCGTGGGCCAGGTCTCTTCCCCCGGGAGGGTTGAGGCCGGAACCGGACGCTCTTCGACATCAAACAAGGGCTCGCCGCTTACCCGGTCGAAGAGGAACACATAGCCCTGCTTCGTGATTTGAGCAACCGCCGCGATATGCTTCCCCCGGCGCTCCACGGTGAGCAGGTTTGGCGGGGCAGGGGGGTCGCGGTCCCAGAGGTCGTGATGAGTGAACTGATAGTGCCAGAGCAGCGTGCCCGTATTTGCGTCGAGCGCCAGCAGGCAATTGGAGAACAGGTTTTGCCCGCGACGGATCCCCCCATAGAAATCCGGGGCCGCCGAGCCGGTGGGCACGTATAGAATTTCCCGATCCGTGTCGAGGGCCATCCCCGCCCAGTTATTGGCCGCCCCAACCACTTCGCTGCGATAGGTGTCGGGGCTGCCCCAGGTGTCGTTGCCCGTTTCCCCGGGGTGCGGAATGGTGTGGAAAACCCAGGCCCGTTCGCCCGTCTGAATGCGGAAGGCCATTATATCGCCCGGGGCCGCCCCGGACCCCTCGGAAACGCGGAGGGGCATTATGATCAGATCGTTGAAAACGGTTCCCGGAGTACTGGAGATGACGAATTTTTCGCGGGCACTTTCAGGAAGGCCGCTTCGCAGGTCTATCCGCCCGCCCTCCCCGAAGGATGCGTCGGGCTGCCCCGTGTGCGCATCCAGGGACCACAGCTCGCTTCCCCGGGTATACAACACGCGCTTTTTATCGCCCGACTCCCAATACGACAGGCCGCGGCTGGTCGAATGCCACGCCTTCAGGGAGTCGCCGAACAACCACAAGGGCTCACCGGTGCGGGCGTCCAGCGCAAAGGCGCGCAGGGCCGCCGACACCCCGTACAATACCGAGTCGACGACGATCGGGCTCATCTGCATTTGCCCGAAATCGGGACTTTCGTATTCCCATGCGACGGCGAGCCGCTGTACGTTCTGCGGAGAGAATTCCGAGAGGGTGCTGAAATGGCTCCTCCCGGGGTCGCCCAGATAATGCCGCCATTGCCGGTAGCGGGTCTCATCCGGGGCGGTTTCGGGCTCTCCCCCGCAGGCCCACAGGAGCAAACTAAAAAGGAGCAGGGGGATAAGGTGTTGCAGCTGCCGGATCATATAACCGATATTTCTTCCCTAAAATAGGAATTAATGGAGGAAAGCCCGAGCCCGCAGCCTATAAACCGAACAAATCGCGTCCGAACCGCCGCACCGAACCGGCGTAGCCGGCCCCGAAGAGGTTCAGGTGAACCAGCAGGTAGTAGAGCTGATAGAGGGATATGCGCCGGTCCATGCCATCTTTTTCAGGACGGATTTCGTGGTAGGCCCTATAGAAAGGCTCTGGGAACCCGCCAAACAAACGGGTCATGGCCAGATCCGCCTCTGCGTCTCCCGCGTAGACGGCGGGGTCGATCAGGCAGGCTTCCCCGGCTTCGGAAATGAGGAAATTGCCGCTCCAAAGATCCCCGTGAAGCAGGGAGGGCTCCGGATGGGGCGCCAGGGCCCTGATTTTTTCGGACAACAACCCGGCATCAGGCACCTCCCGGCCCGAAAGGAGGCCGCTTGCCAGCGCCATCCGGTATTGGGGGAGCAACCTGCGGCCGGCATAGAACTCGGGCCAGTCCGAACAGGGTTCGTTCCTCTGGGGAAGACGCCCGATAAAGTTGTCGGTCTCCCAGCCGAAACAGGCATGCGTCTGGTTATGAATCGCAGCCAGGCCGCGGCCCAATTGCTCAAAATCGGCCTGTGCGGCCGTCTTGGCAGGAAGGTATTCCAACAGGAGCAGGGCGCCCGCACTCAGCTCAGCGCAACCCGCGACCGCGGGGGTTCGAAGGGCCCGCGCCCCGGCAATAGCCGCAAGGCCCCCGGCCTCGGCCAGGCCCCTGTTATACGCATTCGGGCCGTCGTACCACTTGAGAAAAAAGGACCCCGTATCAGCGTCGACCCGGAAGGCCCGCCCAATGTCTCCGCCCGACACGGGAAAGATGCCCCGTGCCGTTAATCCAAAATGTTCCTGAAGGGCCCGCGCGAGTAGATCCATGCTATAATTCGAAACGCGCCCCAAAGCGGGCGATGCCGTATCCCTTTTCCCGGACCAAACGGCTCCCTTCGCTTTCGGGGTCGAGGAGCGGGTTGGTGTGGTTCAGGTGGATGAAGTGGATTTTCGCGCGCTCTTCTTCTGGCAAACGGTCGAATAACCCCATACTTTCGGCCACAAAGGGATGGGGGATCTCCGACATGTCTCGGTAGCCGATTTCGGCCCCGTCGAAAAACGTGGCGTCCACAAATGCGAGGTCGACCTGACGGATCCGCTCGGAAATGTCGGTTTGCCAGCGCTCCCATTTGTCGATGTCGGGAATGAAAAGGGCGGTCTTGCCGGGCCCCCGTATTTCAAAACCCACCGTTTCTGAAAACTCATCGCGATGGGGCACCGTAAAAGGGACAACCTCCAACCGCGGGGTCAGACGTACGGGCTGCTGATCGCCCAGGGGGTTCAGGAAAATGTTCCCAAGGGATACGAGCTGGCTCCAGGGGCCATTCTCGCGCAGGAAACGAAGCATGCCGGGCATGGCGTAAACGGCCACCGAATCGGCGTTGAGCGCCTCGCGGCCCAGGTACATGAGCCCGCTGTAGTGCCCCATGTGCGCGTGGGTCAAAAAGACGCCCGACGGAGTCGCCCGCCCGCTGCCGGCCTTCTGCTGCAACAGCTGCAATTGTTCCGGGAAATCGGGCCCGGCCTCGAACAGGTAGGTGCGGCCCTCTGTGTGGTCTATGAGCCCGAGCGACACCACTTTGCGGGAAGGGTCGGGGTTTTGAAAAAGGCCGGCACAGCAGGCCCGGGCACAGCCGATATGCGGGGACCCCCCGTCCTGCACTGTCCCCAGCACGAAAAGCTCCACGCCCGAGCCTGAAGAATGGGGCGGGGCAGGGGCATCCCCAAAGGGGCTTCCAGACAGGAAAGCCCACCAGAAGAACAATAGCCGCGCAACCCCCCAGGACATAATCTACCGAAGTATGGTTTGGTACTTGTTGGGGTCGGCCAGCAGTTCCCGCGCCGCCAGGATGGCGTCGTCCTTGTTCAGGTAGTGTTCGTACAGGCCCTCCCGGTAGAAATACCGCTTTATAATCTCATCTTCGAGCTCGCGGCCAATCTCGGCAGAATAGGTCTGCAGGGCCCTGATCTTGCTTTTTTCGAGGTCGGCAAGCAGCGTTTTGATGTCGGTTTCGACGGCGTCGTTAAAGACCAACTCCTCCCGCTCTGCCAGCGCTTTCTGCAGGGCCGTTTCGGTGGTGGTCACAAACGAGAAGCCGCTTTGGCCCACGTGGTCGACAAAGGAGTCGTACAGATCGCCGGTAAGGACAAAATCGGAAGGAGAAGCCAGGGAATGCCCGAAGTAATAATCGGTGGCAAAATCGAATATAACGTGGTTCTGCAGCAGGGCTCCGATTAACGGGTTGGAGCGGAGGGAGGCAATTTCCACGTCGGGCATTACGCCGCCCCCGTCGGTAACGCGCCGCCCATTTCGGGTGCGGAATTCCTTAAATTCCGTTTTCCTGGAAGCATTCCCGTCCGAATCGCGGTTGCGGTAATCGAGCGACTGAATGCAGCGCCCCGAAGGGGTGTAATACCGGCTGATGGTTACCTTGAGCTGGGTGCCGTAACTGAGCTTGAGCGGCCGCTGAACCAGCCCTTTTCCGAAACTGCGGGTTCCTAGTATGACGGCCCGGTCGAGGTCCTGCAGGCTGCCGGCCACTATTTCGCTGGCAGAGGCGCTTAGCCCGTCTACCAGGATTGCGAGAGGGATCTGTGTGTCTGCCGGATTTTTGCGGGTTTCGTATTCCTGGTTGAACTTTTTGACCTTGGACTGAGTGGTTACGATGAGCTCCCCTTTGGGAACAAACAGGTTGGTGACATCGATGGCCTCAGAGAGCAGGCCGCCGGGATTGCCGCGCAGATCCAGGATGATTCTTTCGGCGCCCTGCTCTTTCAGCGACAGCAGGGCCTCCTCGGTTTGAGCAGAAGCCTTTGCATTAAAGCGAGACAGGACGATATAGCCCGTTTTGGCATCGGCCATCCGGTAAAACGGGACGGCGTCCACATCGATTGCGCTGCGCCCGACCTCTGTGGTGTAAAGCGCTTCCTGCCGGCGGTAGGTTACTGTTACGGTGGAATTCGCCGACCCCTTGAGCAACTCGGTCGCGTCGTCCTTAAAGTCTGCCACCGACAAATCTCCGATTTTTACAATCTCGTCCCCGGCCTTCAGCCCAGCCAGGTCGGCCGGATACCCCTTGTAGGGCTCTACGATCACAAGCCGGTCGTCGTACGAGCGCACCAGCGCCCCTATGCCCGAGTACTCCCCTGCATTGCTGATTTTGTAGGTTTCTACGTCCTGCTCATTCATGTAGACCGTATACGGATCGAGCTCCTGCAGCATATTCTTGATGGCCGTATCCATCAGGCCGGCGGGATTGGTCTCGTCTACATAGTTCATGTTTAACTCCTTGAACAGGGAAGTAAAGATTTCGAGCTGCTTGGCGATCTCAAAAAAATCGCCTTTAAAGGCGGTTGTGGTCACAAACACCGTCAATGCCAGCAAGGGCAAAAGCACGTTACGCTTCATGAGCTTCTTCATGGGTGACAATTTTTTTCAACAGGGTCTTCATAGCGCCGGATATTCGCTGGAAATCGGGCGTTTCTTTTCCAAGGTATAAAAATACAAACGCATAGGGCCCGAAGGAATTGTTAAAAACCACCTGTTTTTCCAGGCGATAGGCTTCCCGCATCAGCCTCCTGATCCGGTTGCGCGCCACGGCCTTGCGGAAGGCGCGTTTGGGAACGGCAAAACCGGCCTGGGCCGCCACGGGCTCGGGCAGGGGCGTCTTCAGGTAGTAGAGCAGGAGCGGATAAGCCTTGAGCTGTTTGCCCTCCTCAAAAACCAGCTCCCAAAGCGTGCGCCTGGAAAGCCGTTCTTTTTTGGGAAATCCATAGGAGACCATGCCCAAAAATAGGAATATTTAAGGCGGGGGCATGAATGATAATTGTCATAAGAATTCGAGCGGCCTAACCCGTAACTTGCAAAAAACGGAATTCGCACCCACGGAGTCCGAAATAACGGAGCATGGGCACCTTTACCGTAAAGCCTCTGAACAGCCCCGAGGTTCGGGAAAGCTATTTCAAGCGGCTGCTCACAGACATTGAAGCCCTGGAGCACATGCTTCAGTCGGGGGCGTTTCTCAAGGCGCCCTACCATATCGGCGCCGAACAGGAATTTTGCCTGGTGAACCAGCAGTGGGACCCATCGGACCAGGCGCAGGAAATCCTAAAGGACCTGCCGGACCCGCACTTCACCTTTGAACTGACCCGCTATAACCTCGAAATCAACCTCGACCCAAGGCCCCTTGAGGGGAGTTGTTTTTCCGAGATGCACAGGCAGCTCAACACTCTGCTCGACCAGGGCCAGGAAGTCGCCGAGAAACACGGCAACAACATTATCCTTACCGGAATCCTGCCAACCATCAGCACGCGCCACCTGAAGGAGGACTATATGACCCCGCTGGATCGCTACCGCATTCTGAACGACAGCATCAAAGCCATCCGGGCCTCAGACCTGGAACTGCATATCAAAGGGGTGGACGAGGTAAACCTGCACCACGATTCCATAATGTATGAAGGGTGCAACACGAGTTTTCAGGCCCACCTGCAGATAGACCCGGATCAGTTCGCAGACATGTATAACTGGGCCCAGGCCATAGCGGGCCCCGTCCTGAGCATCTGCGCCAATTCGCCAATGCTCATGGGCAGGGAGCTTTGGGAGGAAACCCGCATCGCCTTGTTCACCCAAAGCGTCGACACCCGCCGCAGCACATTTTTGCTCAATGAGCGCGAGCCCCGGGTCGGCTTCGGATTCTCTTGGGCAACGGGCAGCCCGGCCGATTTTTACAAGGAGAACATCCTCAGGTTCCGAAGCCTGTTATCCACTGATTTTGAAGAGGCAGACAGCCTGGAACAGCTCGCCCGGGGCCAGTTCCCTAAACTCACGGCGCTGAACCTGCTGAACGGCACGGTTTACCCCTGGAACCGACTCTGCTATGGCCTTACAGACGGCCGGCCGCACCTGAGGCTCGAGAACCGGTATTTGCCTTCGGGCCCCACAACTTCAGACGAAATAGCGAATTTCGCCTTCTGGACCGGGGTTATGCTGGGCAAGCCGAAGTCGTGGGAAAACATACACGAGAATATGGACTTCAGGGACGCCAAGAAGAACTTCCTGAATGCAGCGAGATACGGCATGGCAGCCCAGTTCCATTGGGACGGCCAAATCGTTCCGACGCGGGAATTGCTCCTGGACTTCTTCCTGCCCATGGCGTACCAGGGCCTCGACCGGGCGAACGTCGCCAAGGCAGACGCCGAACGCTATCTCAAGATTATCGAAAACCGGATTCACAGCCACAACGGGGCCGAATGGATGGTACAAACCTACCGGGAATTGCGCAAAACGCACAACCCGCCGGTTGCCGTACGCCAGCTTACCGCCTGTCTGTTCAACCGCTCCTTCAAAGGCTATCCTGTAGACGCCTGGAAAACCCCCAGCCGCAGCGAACGGCCCTATAAACCGAAACAGCTGCGGGTTGGCGACCTGATGAGCACCCGGGTTATCACGGCCCAGGAAGAAGACAGCGCTGCGCTGGTTGTGCACATGATGAAGTGGAAAGACATTCACCATGTGCCGGTTTTGAACAGCGCCAATGAATTGGCGGGGCTCATAAGCTGGTCAGATGTTGTTCCCATTGCCGAAAGCCCCGAAATTTACCATACGGGAATCAGACAGCTGATGAAAAAACAGGTAATCACCATTAGCCGCTACCGCCCGCTGAAAGAAGCGCAGGCCCTGATGCGGGAACATCAGATCAACTGCCTGCCCGTGGTGGAAGGCGGTTCCCTGGTGGGTATACTCACTTCGAATGATCTCTGAAAAGCACACAGCGCCCTCAGACGGGATGGCCGAAACCGGCATCTGGCCCGACCGCCTGATTGGGTTGCGCCGGGCCGTACGGCCGGGCCCCACGCTGATCTGCTTCGGGGGGATCCACGGCAACGAGCCGGCAGGCGTTAAGGCGCTGGAGTCGGTCTTTGCGGCCCTGCACCCTGGCCCGTCCAGCCTGTCCCGGGGATGTTTTGCAGGTATCCGCGGAAACCTTCCGGCTCTGGCAGCGGGCGTTCGCTACCTGGAAGAAGACCTGAACCGGCTGTGGACACCCGAAAGCATCCAGGGCATTCTGTCCAAAAACGAGGCAGACAAAAGCATCGAGGAAAAAGAGCTGACAGCAATCTACGAGCTGATCGCCCGCCTGCTACGCGAAGAGCAACCCCCGTTTTATTTCATAGACCTGCACACCACATCGAGCCCGACCCTGCCTTTTATAACGATTAACGACGCAGTTATAAACCGGCTATTTTCGGGCCAGTTCCCTGTGCCGGTAATACTCGGCATCGAGGAATATCTGGAAGGCCCGCTGCTGAGCTACATCAACGAGCTCGGCTATGTTTCCCTCGGGTTTGAATCGGGGCAGCACCAGGGGGAGAAGGCCGTGGAGAATGCCGCAGATTTCATTTGGCTCGCCCTGCGATTCGCCGGCCTGCTAAACGATTCTGCCGACCCCGAAAACCTGCAGCGGCAAATTCGGCTGCGGGAGGCCTCCCTGGGCGACCACTGCTTTTATGAGGTTTTCCACCGACATGCCCTGGAAGACGCCTCCCTCTTCAGAATGGTACAAGGGTACCGAAGCTTCCAGAAGGCCCAACGGGGCACCCTGCTGGCGCACGACCAGGGAAAGCCGGTTTATATGAAGCGAAACGGGCTGCTGTTTATGCCGCTCTATCAAAAGCAGGGGCAGGAGGGGTTTTTCCTCATCCGCCGCATTCCGGAATGGGCCCTTCGCTTATCGGCCCGGCTTCGCACGTTTCGACTGCAGAACACCCTGGTTTGGCTGCCGGGGGTACGGTGGGCAAGCCCGGGAGGGGACCGGCTGCTGATCAACCTCCGCGTGGCCCGGTTTTTCAGCAAGCCCCTATTCCATTTGCTGGGGTATCGCAGCAAAAGGCGCGACCGCACACACCTGGTGCTGAGCAACCGGGAACGCGCGGCCCGCAACGAAGATTACCGGGAAACCCCCTGGTTCAGCCGGCGGGATCTCAACCCCTGAACACTATTCGGCCTGCCAGGCATTGTTTTCCGGCCGCACATCTGCCATCAGCCCCGACGGATCGATCAGCAGCGCCTGGACCTGTTCCAGCGGGATGCCGAGGTCAAATTCGTAAACGACCTGGGCCCAGGGCCAGTCGGGCAGCACGGTGCGCGGGATGCCCGGATACGGGTTCTCCTTTTCGCCCCGCATCATGCGCAGGGGCGCGTAATAGGTGCGCCGCGTTCCGTCTTTGAGCACCGCCAACAGATCGATCGGCATGGGCATTAACCCGATGCGCTCCAGGCTTACACGGGTGCTGCCGGAATCGCCAGACACCGCTTTAATCCCGTAATCGATGGTGTTGGTTGTCTGGGTCCAGTCGGTCAGGTACCAGTCCAGTTCCAGCCCACTCACTTTTTCGGCGCTTCGCAGGACGTCGTTTGGGGTGGGGTGCTTGAATTTGTAGTCCGAAAAATAGCGGCGAACGGCCTTCATGAGGGCCTCCTGCCCGATCACATAGCCCAGCTGGGACAGGAAAACAGAGCCTTTGCTGTAAGCCGAGATGCCATATCCGGTATTAAAGGCGTAGCGGTCGGCATGCGTGCTAAGCGGCTGTTCCCGCCCCGATTCGACCAGGTGGTAGTAGCCCCGGTAAGACCCCTCGAAAGGATTGGTTTGGCCGCGCTCCATGATAGCATCCATACACAGGTCCGAAATAAAGGAGGTGAAGCCCTCGTCCATCCACTCGTGCTTCGATTCGTTGGTGGCCAGCACGAACTGGAACCAGGAATGGGCCAGCTCATGGGCCATTACGCCGACCAGGCTCCCGAACGAGCGCTCCCCGGTTATCAGGGTGCTCATCCCGTATTCCATGCCGCCGTCGCCCCCCTGAATAACCGAGTATTGCTCATAGGGGTAGGGCCCCACGTTGCGGCTGAAGAAGTCCATGGCTGCGGCGGTTTTGGCCTGCAGGTTTTTCCAGTTCTCTTCTATGTCAGGGTTGTTTTTGTACAGGAAATGCAGGGTAGGGCCGTTTTCCATGGCCAGGGTGTCGTGCCGGTATTCCGGATCGGCCGCCCACATAAAATCGTGAACCATGGGGGCCTTGAAGTGCCAGGTCAGGGTTTTGCCCCTTGGGGGGTCTACCCTTGTGCCGGGCGCCTGATACCCATGACCCACTTCCTCCGGGTTTTGCAGATACCCCGTGCCCCCCACCACGTAATTCTTGTCGATGGTGAGCCGGAGGTCGTAATCGCCCCAGACGCCGTAAAATTCCCGGGCAATATAGGGGTCTGCATGCCAGCCCTCAAAGTCGTATTCGGCAAGCTTGGGATACCACTGGCTCATGGAAAGGGCGACCCCCTCGCTATTGTTGCGGCCCGAGCGACGGATCTGTACGGGCACCTGGCCCTCGAATTCCATTTCCAGAACCGTTTGCTGTCCGGGCAGCAGGGGGCTGGCCAGATTGGCCACCAGGATGGTTTCTTCGGGTTGTAAACTCAAAGCCCGCCCATCCTGCTTCAGGGAAGAAGCCCTGATATAACCGATCTCGTCGGGCTTCAGGGAGGCGATACGGCTTTGGCCATTCTCCATCATCCGGCCGTCCGGGTCTTCGACGCTCTGCAGGCGCATGTCCATTTCGCTGCCCGGCTGAAAGGCGTTGAAGTACATGTGGTAGAACACGCGCTGCAGGGTGTCGGGGGAATGGTTCGTATAAACCAGCCGTTGCGTGCCCGTATACCGAAAGGTGTTTACATCCATCGCGACTTCCATGGTGTAGTCTGCGCGCTGCTGCCAGTAAGCAGTGTTTCCCTGGCCCATTGCGGTTTGAGCGAAGGCGAGGGCAAAAAAGAAAAATAATCTCATGCGATCCGTGTAATTGATTACAGTTGGAGCTTGCCCCGGTCTGCCTGGTCGGCCAGGATCAGGGCATTGTACAGGTTAGCGATGCGCCCCGTGCGGGAAATCTGCCCGAAGGGCTTTGCCTTTTCGGGATCTCCTCCCAGGATCACCTGCGGGGTAACGGCCAGGCCAGACATCAGGACGATCTTTTTGACCTGAGCCGCCGAGAGCTTTGGATAGCGAGAGCGAACCATGGCCGCTATGCCGCTCACAGCAGGCGCAGCCATGGAGGTGCCGCCCTGGAATTCGTACGCATTGCCCGGCATGGTGGAGTAGATACTGCCCCCGGGGGCGAAAATATCAACGCTGGTGGCGCCATAGTTCGAAAAGGAAGAGACCATTTCGGAGCCGTAGCTGCTGTCGAGCGACCCGACGGTTATTACATTGTCGGTGAATTCAGGCCCGGCAGCCACCTGGTCGTTCGGGTAATTTGCATTTTCCGGGTCGTCCACGTCGAGCGCATCGTTTCCGGCAGCATGCACGATAAGCACGTCTTTCCGGGCCGCGTACAGGATCGCTTCCTTTACCCATTCCGAATTCGGAGAGAACGGCTTGCCGAAACTGGCATTGATAATACGGGCCCCGTTGTCGGCCGCATAACGGATGGCCAGGGCCACGTCTTTGTCGTATTCGTCACCGTCGGGCACGGTGCGGAGGGCCATAATCTGCACGTTGTCGGCCACCCCGTCTATGCCCCGTCCGTTTCCGCGCTCGGCAGCGATAATGCCCGACACATGTGTGCCGTGCGATTCGTCTTTGTCCCGGGGGTTCGGATCGCCGTTCCCATAACCCCGGTCGTTGAGGTCGTACGGGTTGTCGCCCACAACTTCCCGCCCGTTGAACGAGACGTTGAAGTGGTAGTCGAGCCTGCCGGCAAAATAGTTGATGCCCTCATCGAGCAGGGCCATCACCTCGTCGATGCTGTCTGCAAAGTTGTACATCTGATTGAGCACTGCCAGGTGTTGCTGCAGCCCGGCGTCTTCGGTCTGAATGGCCTTTACCTGGCCTTCCGTATACGGTTCGTCGGAGCCCAGGTGCTCCTTTACGGCGGCATCGGCGTTCTGAACCGCCTGCAGGATCTGCCCGTAGCGCTCTTTGTTGGCGGCGGCTTCTGCCGATTCCTTGTCCAACACCTCGCGGGCGCGCGCCTGCAAGGCAGCGTCGCCCAGCTTCAGCCGCTGGATGCGGGCCGCCTCGAGTTGTTCGTGGTAAGATTCCCCGAGAAAATTATAGCCGTGTACATCGTCTACATAGCCGTTGTTGTCGTCATCTATTCCGTTGCCCGGTTTTTCCCCCGGGTTGGTCCAGATAACCCCGTCGAGGTCTTCGTGTTCCAGGTCAATTCCTGAATCGATCACGGCAACCACCACGGTTTTCCCTTTTTTGGAGCCCACCAGTTCCCCATAAGCCCGGTCTACACTCATGCCCGGAATGGTGTCGTTGCGGAGGTCGGCGTGCGACCAGCTTTTGGACTGGGCCTCCGACAACTCAGAGACTTTAAGGGGTACCGAATCGATGTTTTCCACCGGGGTGCTAACCAGGGTGGTCGCCCCGCAGCCCGAAAGCAGCATGGCCATGCCCATCAGCCCCAGGGGCCAATGCTGTGAAATGGAGTTACGCATCTTTTAAGTCATTTGTTTACTTCAGAAAATCCGGCGCCCGGATAAAGCGCCCTGACCCGCTCAAAACAGCCGCGGTCTGCCATGGTGATATAACAAGTTCGGCCGTCGGGTCCGCCAAAGGTCAGGTTGCTGGGCTTGCGTCCCTTGAGCCGGTATTCGCGGACCAGACCTCCCTCCGGGCTTATCACCGCCACAACGCCTTTGTCGTAGCGGGCAAGGTACAAATTTCCCTTCAGATCGCACCGCATGCCGTCGAGCCCGAAATCGTCGAATCGGACCAGCAACTCCTTAGCCCCCAGGGTGCCGTCTGGGTTCAGGGCGTACCGCCACACATTCCGCTGTACGGATTCATTCACGTACAGGTAGCGCGCATCGGGGCTCAGGGTTATGCCATTGGTAGTGCCCATGCCGGCCTCCAGGAGCTGCGTTTCCCCCTCCGGGCTCACGCGCCAGAGCTGCCCGCTGCTTTCAGCCCAGTTGGGGTCGCTGAGGTACAGGCTGCCGTCGGGGTGCACGCAAAGGTCATTCGGCTGATTCATGGCCGGGTTTTCTGCCCAGACCTCAGGCCGTCTGCTGCCCGCCGGAACGCGGTAGACCCGGTGCTTTACGTAATCGGCGATAAACATGTTCCCGCCCCGGTCGAACCCTATGCCGTTGCCAATACTGCCCTCGGGCAACCTCAGAAAAACCGATGCCTCCCCCTCGGGCGTAACCTGGCCGATAGTGCCGTCTTCCTGATAGTTTACGGCGTAAATGTTTCCATCCGAATCGGTGGCGGGGCCTTCTATGCCGGGGGTAAAGGCGCCTTCGGGCAACCAGTCGTCGCTATCCGGGCCGCAGGCCGACATCAACAGGGCCAGGGAGGCAAAAAGGACCCCGGACCGCTTAAAAAAGGGAGTCAAACGCATAGGTGGATTCTAAACGCACGCCTTTTTCGGTATGCTTCAGGGTACAACATTCATGTTGGGCGTCGTGTTCCAGGAACAGGACATATTGTTCGTTGGCGGCAGTTTCCAGGAAAGCCGCTTTTTCCTGCAGGGTGATCAGCGGGCGGGTATCGTACCCCATCACGTAGGGCAGCGGGATATGCCCCACGGTAGGCAACAGGTCGGCCATAAAAACCAGGGTGCGGCCCCTGTAGCCGATGTGCGGAATCATCTGCTTGTCGGTGTGCCCGTCCACGAACAAGATCCCGAAGCCCAGGGGGCTATCGGGCAGGTAAGCGACACCTTCTTGCCGGGGGATGAATTGCAATTGCCCGCTCTGTTGCATCGGCAGGATGTTTTCGCTCAGGAAGGAGGCCTTTTCGCGGGCGTTGGGGTGGGTGGCCCAGTGCCAGTGCGCCTCATTGCTCCAGAAGGTGGCATTCGGAAAGGCCGGCTCGTACCCGGTGCGTTCCCGGTTCCATTGAATGGCGCCCCCGCAATGGTCAAAATGCAGGTGGGTGAGCAGCACATCGGTAATGTCGTTGCGGTGAAAACCGGCCTGCTCCAGGGAGCGGTCGAGGGAATGAGGCCCCCAGGGGTAGTAATGGCCGAAGAACTTTTCAGATTGTTTGTTCCCGGCCCCTGCGTCTATCAAAACCAGCCGGTCCCCGTCTTCAACCAGCAGGCAGCGGGCAGCCATGTCTATCATGTTGTTGGCGTCGGCCGGGTTGGTGCGCGACCAGAGCGATTTGGGCACCACCCCGAACATGGCGCCCCCGTCGAGCTTGAAATTCCCGGTTTCGATAGGGTAAAGGGTCATCGGAAAAGGTTCTTGCCCCGAAAATACAAATTGCATCCGTGGCGGACCCTCCCGTGCGCGAAATTTTGAGGGTTTCTTAAGGACAAATCCCCGCCAGGCAAAACAATTCGCGCCAAAAGTGGCCGGGTGCCCGCAAATCCCTATTTTTGGAATTCTGCCCCCACGGGCAGACCAACCCAACATGTTAGAACTCGCAAGCATCGTAATTCTGGGGATCGTGGCCCAATGGGTAGCCTGGCGGCTGAAGCTGCCTTCCATATTGCCGCTTATCCTGATCGGACTGCTTGTGGGGCCGGTATCGACCCTGTTCACGGCAGACGGCGCCAAGCTCATTGAGCCCATATGGAACGGGAGCAACGGGCTTTTCCCGGGCGAGGGGCTGTATTATTTCGTATCCCTGGCCATCAGCATTATCCTCTTTGAGGGAGGGCTTACCCTCAAGCTGTCTGAGGTGTCCAATGTGGGGCCGGTTATTACCAAGCTCATTACCCTGGGAACCGCCATCACGTTTTTCGGGGCAGGAGTGGCCACGCATCTTATTTTCGGGCTCAGCTGGGAGATATCCTTTTTGTTCAGCGCCCTTATCATTGTAACGGGCCCCACGGTTATCGCCCCCATCCTCCGCAATATCCCGCTGAAGAAGGACGTCTCGGCCGTGCTGAAATGGGAAGGCATCCTCATCGACCCCATCGGGGCCCTGGTTGCGGTAATCGTATATGAGTTCATCAGCGTGGGGGAAGGACACACCTACACCCAACAGGCCCTGATCGATTTCGGCAAGATCCTGCTTTTCGGGCTTACCTTCGGGTTCACCTTTGCCCACGGGCTGGCGGCCGCCATCAAGCGAAGCCTCATTCCCCACTACCTGCTAAATGTGGCGGCCCTTTCCACGGTGCTCCTCGTATTCGTGATCTCAGACATCTTCGCACACGAATCCGGGCTTTTGGCGGTGGTGGTGATGGGCCTGGTGATGGGCAACATAGACCTGCCCAACATCAAGGAGCTGCTGTATTTCAAAGAGTCGCTGAGCGTGCTGCTCATCTCCATCCTCTTTATTTTGCTGGCGGCCAACATCAACCTGGAAGACATGCAGCGCATGTATACCTGGGAGACCGCCCTCTTGTTTGGGGCCGTTGTTTTCCTGATCCGCCCGTTGGGCGTCTTTCTGAGCACCCAGGGATCCGGGCTCCGGATCAACGAAAAGCTCTTTATCGGGTGGGTGGGCCCCCGGGGCATTGTGGCGGCGGGGATAGCCTCCCTGTTTGGGTCCAAGCTTGTGGTGCGGGGCGAGCCCGGGGCTGAATACATTACCCCCCTGGTCTTTACCGTGGTGCTGGGCACTGTGTTGCTGAACGCGACCACGGCCCGGCCCTTTGCCAAGATAGCGGGGGTATTCCTGAAAAGGTCTGAGGGCATCCTCATCGTGGGGGCGTCGAAGGCGTCGCGCCTGATCGGGCAATACCTGCAGCGAAACAACCGGCACGTGGTGCTGATCGACAACAACCCCACCAACATTGAAAAATCCAAGGCCCTGGGCCTCGAGGCATTTACGGCAAATATTTATACCGACGCCATCGTAGACAACCTTGAGCTTACCGATGTCGGGTACCTCATTGCCATGACGGCCAACTCGGAGATCAACCAGTTTGCCATCGAGAAATTCAAGGACCAATTCGGGGAAAACGGCTCGTTCCGCTTAGGGGATGCCGATGAGATCAACGACCCGGAAAACAGCAGCCGGGCAGGCCTGTTCTCGCTCACCACGACTTTACGCGAATCATGGACGCCGTGCGGCAAAATCCGGCCGTTCACGAATTGGACCTGCGCAGCCCCCAGCACTTCAGAAAAAGGTTCAAGCAGGCCACCGAAGACGCAGACATCGTGCCGATTTTCATCAAATCGCCCGACGGGCAGCTCCATATTATCCCGGCTTTTTCCGCCCAGACCGGGCAGATTAAAGAGGGCTACAAATTGGTGTACATGGGTAAAATCCTGGATTCTGACGAAGAAGACGCCCAGGTGGTATCCCTGCCGCGGAAGAGGCCTGCCCCGGGGGCGTAAA
>DATIPV010000286.1:0-4331 GCA_035471525.1 Robiginitalea sp. | reverse complement strand
GACCGTGGAACGGTCCCGTTTCGGGCTGCTGCAAATCTCGCAGCATTCTGAATCGGAGATATTATGGCATTCGCGGCAGTAGCGGATCTGCCCGCGCAGGGCCAGGAGGGCGTCGGTCAGGCGCCCGGTCTGGGACGCCGGCTGACGGAGCAGGTGCAATACCAGGCGCAGGGCCGTGCGCCTGCCGATTCCGGGAAGCAGGGATACCTCATCCACAGCCTTCTCCAGCAGTTTCGACGTAAATTCCATAGCTGCAAAATTACGTATCTATTTTAAGTTTTGTACTTTGGGTTCCAAATTAATTGGCAGGCCCTGAAGGGGGCCGCAGCCACCTTCCGCACCTATGATCGCATCGCATATCCTGCTCCTGGTCGGGGCCTATTTCTGCCTGCTGCTGCTTATCTCGTACTTCACCGGCAAGTCTGATACCAACGAGGATTTTTTCCAGGCAGGCAGGCAATCGCCCTGGTACCTGGTAGCCTTTGGGATGGTCGGCGCCTCGCTCTCGGGAGTAACCTTTATTTCGGTACCCGGCTGGGTGGAAAGCTCCCAGTTCAGCTACCTGCAGGTGGTGTTCGGGTACCTGGCGGGCTACATAGTAATCGCCCTGGTGCTGCTGCCCCTCTATTACCGGCTGGGGGTTACGTCCATCTACGAATACCTGGAGCAGCGGTTCGGGTGGACCAGTTACAAGGTGGGGGCCCTTTCCTTTTTTGTCTCCAGGGTTCTCGGGTCTGCCTTCCGCCTGTTCCTGGTGGCCATCGTGCTGCAGCAATTTGTCTTCGACGCCTGGGGCGTGCCCTTCGAAGCCACGGTGGTGCTGTCTATCGCCCTTATCTGGGTCTATACCTACCGCGGGGGGATCAAGACCATTGTCTGGACCGATACCCTGCAAACGCTTTTTATGCTGCTCGCCGTGGGCCTGAGCATTTATTTCATCAATACGGCGCTGGGCTGGGACCTTGCCGATTTCCTGGCCTCGGACGCCCTGAAAGAATACAGCAAAACCTGGCATCTCGATTCGCTGGCCGATAAGAACCACCTGCTCAAGTCTTTCCTGGGGGGCATGTTTATCACCATTTGCATGACGGGGCTCGACCAGGACATGATGCAGAAAAACCTCACCTGCCGCACCCTGCGCGACGCCCAGAAAAACATGCTTTCTTTCAGCGTGGTATTGGTGGTGGTCAACGTGGCCTTCCTGATGCTGGGGGCACTGCTTTTCATCTATGCCGAACGTTTCGGGATCGCCTCCCCCCTAATGGATGGCAGCCCGAAATCTGACCTGCTCTTCCCCGAAATCGCCCTGAACAGCGGCCTGGGGCCGGTGGTCGGCATTACCTTTATGCTGGGGCTGATCGCTGCTGCCTACAGCAGCGCCGACAGTGCCCTTACCGCCCTGACCACCTCTTTCTGCGTCGATTTCCTGGGCATCAACAAACGGCCGGTCGACGCCCGCAAGAAGCTGCGCAAGCGGGTACACCTGGCGATGAGCGGCCTGCTGATGCTGGTGGTCATCAGTTTCAAGTACATCCTGGACCGCAACGTGATCGACGGCCTGCTCACGGTGGCCACCTATACCTACGGGCCTTTGCTGGGCTTGTTCGCCTTTGGCATACTCACCTCCTTTCAGGTGCGGGACTCCCTGGTCTGGGTGGTGGCGGTGGCGGTGGTGCTCCTGGTCAGCCTGATTGCCAACCTCCCCCCGGAAATGATGGGAGGCTATCAGATCGGGTACGAACTGCTCCCCCTGAACGGCCTGCTCACCTTTCTGGGACTGCTGCTGATCCGCCGGAAGGGTACCCTGGGCTAATGATCTGCCTGCCAGGGAGCGCCTGGCCTCCCTCGCTGTAACCACAAAAAAATGGCCCGGACGGGTCCGGGCCATCTTACAGATCGCTGGCTGATCCCTAAAAGTGGAACCCTACGCCGATTCCCCCGGCAGTGGTGGTACCGCCTCCGAACTCGGCGATAATGCCAATAAAGTCGCTGATTTTGTATTCCACACCCAAATGGGCATTCAGGCCGAAATTATCCCCGTCTCCCGAAATAAAGCCCGCATCCACGCCTAACCAGATATCCCAGGGCTCAACAAGTTCCAAAAGGCTGTCGAAATAGTAATCGGCCCGGCCTCCAATGGCCAGGTTGTTCTCTCCGCTGAACCAGATGCGGGCTTCCGGCGAAAGGGTCAGGCTCGGTGCCACCTGGAATTCGTAGTTGGCAGAAATACTTGCATCGTCCCCGAATTTAAGGAAGGCGTTCAGGGCTCCCCCGTAATTTTCCTGAGCGTGTACAGTCCCCGAAAGGGCGATAAAAAGGCCTGCTGCCAGGAAGAAAGTAAATAGATTTTTCATGTGTCGAATTTTCTTTTAAGGATCCTTATTCCTCAAATATATTAAACTCTGCCCTACCATCAACCTTAACACAGGAATCCCTGCACAATGCGCCCGATTTTGAGCGCCAGTCCACCCGGGTACAGACCCGCGCATGTCTTTTTTCGCCAGCTTTTTGCCGCGCCCTGGCGGCCGCAGCGGCAAGACTTTAAAGAAACCCCTACCCCGGCGTATTTTTCGCGATTGCGGCAAATGGCTCATTGGGATGCGGCACTGTAACGAAGGCGAACGTCAGGCGTCTTTAAAACAATACGCCAGCTGGCATCATTGATAATGCCGTATTTTTTAGAGTTAATGGTTAGTGTTTAGTATGGCTTATCAATGAAGGAACCCCGGCCTGAACGCCGGGGTTCCTGCTTTTAGCACCGCCCGGGCGCCCGCGTGAAATGTTAAAATCAGGCATCCCCTGTAACGATATGCGGCCTGCCTCGTCTAGTTTGTACATCATCAATCAATCAAAACGAACAGCCATGAGAAACCGCATATATGCGCTACTCCTGCTATGTGCTGCAATGAGCCCGGCACATGCCTTTGGAGACCCGGAACCGGGCCTGGAATACGGCCAAATCACAGGAAACGTTATCGATCAAGATCTCCAGCAACCGGTGGCTTATGCCGCCGTGGTAGTAAAAGCCCTTTCTGACGGGGCCACGGTGGAAGGAAGCATTACCCGCGAGGATGGCACCTTCGAAATCGGCAAACTGCCCGACGGCAAGTTTGTCCTCGAAGTCCAGTTTATAGGCTATAAGACCTACAGCAAACCCTTCGATATTTCCAGCGGAGCCCGATCGCTCGATTTCGGGACCATATTGCTGGAAGAAGAAGCCACCGAACTGAGCGGGGTGGAGCTGGTGGGCGAGCGCACTACCATTGAACAAAAGGTAGACCGCAAGGTGATCAATGTGGGAAAAGACCTGACTACCACCGGGGCCACGGCCTCCGACATCATGAACAACATCCCCTCGGTAAGTGTGGATCAGCAAACCGGAGAGCTGGCCCTGAGGGGGAACACAAACGTGCGGGTAATGGTAGACGGGAAGCTTTCGAATATCCCGGTAGCCCAGCTGCTGCGGCAAATCCCCTCCACCTCCATCAAATCGATCGAATTGATCACCAACCCATCCGCAAAGTACACCCCGGAGGGTATGAGCGGGATAATCAATATCGTGCTGCATAAAAACGCCAATATAGGCTTCAACGGGAACCTGAACACGGGGCTAACCAAAGGGGAGGAAGCCAAGTTCAACGCGTCGCTCGACCTGAATTACCGGCACGGGAAGTTTAACGTGTACGGCAATACCGGCACCAACATCGGCAAATATTTGAACGACGGGGTAATCAACCGACTGGAAGAACAATCGAAGCAGCTCTTCGACGTGCTTTCCAACAACAAGTCGTACCTCTATAAATTCGGGATCGACTTTTACCTGGACGACCGCAACACCTTTTCGGTCTTCTCCAACCAGAACAAGTTCATCGGGGATTTCCGGGTGGGGACTGAAGTGTTATTCCCCCAGGCGCCCCTGCGCAACCTGAACCAGGACCTGCTGAGCGACCAGAGCAATCATTCCCAGCAGTACAACTTTGACTACAAGCACCTTTTCGCAAAAGAAGGTCACAGCATCGAACTGGAGGCCGACTACAACCGCTTCGACAGTTCGGAAGACGCCGATTACACGGTCACGGGGGCTTCAGCCTATCCTGATTTCACCGATTATGTCGACACCGAGCGCACCCAGACCACCGTGAATCTGGACTACGTAAACCCAATTGATTCCCTTTCAAAACTGGAACTGGGCGTCCAGGCCCGGCTCTTCGAAACCCTGACCGACTACCGTTCCACCGGGTTTTCGTACAATGCACAGGGCGGACTGGTGGCCACCCCCAGTACGGCCTTCCGGTACGACACCGACATATATTCGGCCTATGCCACCTACA
>DATIPV010000285.1:0-1963 GCA_035471525.1 Robiginitalea sp. | reverse complement strand
TCTATCCCGACTTTCACGATAGAACGGCGTAATGATTTCGCCTCCAACAAGATGCCGCGATACGGGAAAGGGGCGTTAAAACAACCGCTTCCACCGTCCATTGTGATTCGAAAGACCTATATTTAAGGTGCTTCAGCCGGTCACGCGGCATGTTCAGGGCCCAAAGCCCCGCTGTTGAAGGCCCGGGTTGAAGGGAATCGGTCTTATCCTCTAAATGGCAACCTATGCTCAGAAGAAAATTTATAAGGAATTCATCGGTCCTCGGGGCTGCCTTAACTTGGCCCCTCCCCTTTTCCGGCCAGATCTTTGCGGCCGGGCTTCCGTCTGAGATTACGGAATTCAGCGCCACCGAATTGTCCCTGGCCATCCAAACCAAACAGGTGAGCTGCGCAGAAGTGATGCAGGCGTACCTGGATCGCATCCACCGGTATAATCCCGTATACAACGCGATCGTGAGCCTGGTAGACGATGATAACCTTTTGAAACAGGCCCGGGAAGCCGATGCAGCCCTGGCGCGGGGCGACTATTGGGGATGGATGCACGGCATGCCCCATGCCATCAAGGATCTGGAACCGGTTAAAGGCCTGCCCTATACGCTGGGCTCCCCCATGTTCAAAGACCGGGTGGCCATACTGGATGGGGACATTGCCTCCAGAATCCGCAGGCAGGGGGCCATCTTCATCGGGAAGACCAATACGCCCGAATTCGGCCTGGGATCCCAATCGTACAACCCGGTTTTCGGGGCCACGGGCAGCGCCTACGACCCCGCCCTGACGGCCGGGGGAAGCAGCGGCGGGGCCGCCTGCGGCCTGGGCACCCAGATGCTGCCCGCCGCGGAAGGGGGCGACATGATGGGGTCGCTGCGCAACCCGGGGGCCTTCAACAACGTGATCGGCTTCCGGCCCAGCACCCATGTGGTGGAAGAAGACGGCAGCCCGGAAAACCGGCTGCTTTCCACCTCCGGGCCCTTGGGGCGCACGACCCGCGACACCATCCAATTGCTGCAATCCATCGCCCGCACCCCCGATTTTGATGGCCTGGAGCCCCTGAACCTGGCGTCTGTGAAGATTGGCTGGCTGGGCGACCTGGACCACTACCTGGCCATGGAGCCGGGTATCCTGGAACTGTGTGAAGCCAGCCTGAAATCCGTAATGGACGCCGGGGGGCAGGTCGAGCCGGTGCAACCCAATTTCATGCCGTCCGATCTGTGGGAAAGCTGGACCACCCTGCGCCACCACGGACGCAGCTCCATGCTGGAATACTACGAAGTGCCCGCCAACCGGGCCCTGCTCAAGCCAGAACTGGTCTGGGAAATCGAACAGGGCCTGAGCCTCACCGACCCCGACGTGGAACGGGCCGGCACCCTGCGCCGGGCATGGTACGCCGAATTGGACCGCCTCTTCGGCAGGTACGATTTTCTGGCCCTCCCCTCGGCCCAGGTATTCCCGTTTCCGAAAGAGATCCATTGGCCTGAAGAAATCAACGGGCACCCCATGGACACCTACCATCGCTGGATGGAAGTTGTGGTGCCGGGAAGCCTCGGGGGCATCCCGGTGCTCAACGTGCCGGTGGGCTTCGATTCTCGGGGAAGGCCCATGGGCATGCAGATACTGGGCAAGCTGGGCGACGACCGCAGGGTGCTGGCATTTGGGCTGGCGTATGAGCAAATCACGGATCATTTAAGCGTACGGCCCAGCATGAAGGATGAACCGCTTACGCGACAAAACTGATGCCGTTTTATGTAAAACCCATCGAACCCTGTTAATACCCTGCAAGCAGCCCGCTCCGATATAAATTTGCCTATCTTCAGGAAATATAATCCGCTCTCGGGCCCCGTCCCGTTTGAATCAAGTACCCTGCATGCTGAAATTCTTCCGAAAAATCCGCCAAGGCCTGCTTGCCGAAAGCAAATTCAGCAAATACATGCTCTATGCCACAGGCGAGATCGTGCTGGTGGTGATCG
>DATIPV010000284.1:0-1728 GCA_035471525.1 Robiginitalea sp. | reverse complement strand
GCACATCTCCTCGGCCAGCTGCATCCTGGCCAACCTGGCCATGAAAGTGGGCAGGCCCCTGCGCTACGACCCGGGCTCGCATACCGTCCTTGGCGACCCGGAGGCCCAGGCCCTGCTAAAGCGCGCGTACCGCGAAGGCTGGCAGCACCCCTATGAAACCCTGTAGAATAAGGGGTTATTGAGCCTGTATCCAGGCCAGCAGCAGGTCAGTCCAGCGCCTGAGGTAGGCGTCGTCGCGTCCCAGGGCGAAGCCGTGCCCGCCTTTCGGGAATACGTGCAGGCTCGCCGGCACCCCTTTTGCCCGCAGCGCCTCAAAATACAGCTGGCTGTTTGCCAGGGGAACGGCCGTATCGTCGGCCGCGTGCACCAGGAAGGCCGGAGGCGTCAGGGAATCGATCTGCAATTCGGGAGAGAAGAACCGCACCAGGGAGTCGACCGGGGTCTTGCCCAACAGGGCCTCACGCGAGCCGCTGTGCAAGCTGGGCCTGGTGAAGGTGATTACCGGATAGACCAGGGCCGAAAAGGCGGGACGGGCACTTTCCCGGTCTATGGCATCCCGTTCGGGATAGGCCCGGGCGTCGTATTGGGTACTCAGCGAAGCAGCCAGGTGCCCGCCGGCCGAAAACCCCATCACCCCGATCTTTTCAGGGTCTATCCCCCACGATGCAGCCCGCTCGCGACAGAGGCGCAGGGCCCGCTGAGCGTCTGACAGGGGCACCCACGCAGGCGATTCCAGGGATTTGGATACCGGAAGGCGGTATTTGACCACAATGCCGGCGATGCCGTTGTCGCGCAACAATCTGGCGAAATCGGTGCCCTCCCAGTGATAGGCCAGGATCTGATACCCTCCGCCCGGAAAAATTAGCACGGCCTTGCCGGTGCGCTTGTCGGGATCCGGGAGGTATACATCCAGGCCGGGTACCTGTACCCGGCTGATCCGGAGGATGCCGTCGGTTTCGTGCCGCTCGGCCTCATCGGAGTCGATCCGGTACGCGATCTGCCCTTCCGGCCAGAGCGGGAGCTGATACTCCTGGGAGGTTCCATTCAGCATGGTGATCATCAATACGGTACACAGAACAGTTCGCTTCATCTCACGGGTTTTGATCGGCAGGGCAGGGCCACTGAAAATCGGCAACCGGGTCGGCTGACCCTGCCTTCAGGTTATAGTGCCACCACTCGGTGCGGATCGACCAGAAGCCGTGGCGCTCCATGGTTTCCTTGAGCAGGCGGCGGTTGGCCAGCACCTCCCCGGGCAAATCGGTATGGTCGTGATAGGCCCGTCGGCCAAAATAATCGAAATCCGTGCCCATATCGAGGGGCACGCCCTCCAGGGTCTCCAGGGTTATGTCTACAGCCCCTCCCTTGTTGTGGATGGAACCCTTTACCGGATTGGCCACGTATTGCGGGTTGGGTACGATGGCCCACATCTGGTACTGCACCGAATTCGGGCGGTAGCAGTCGAAAAAGCGGATGCGGTAGCCCTGCCGCATCAATTCCGAGTTGGCAGCCAGCAGGGCCCGTGCAGTCTTTACCCGGGTATAGCATTCGGCACAGGGGTATACGGCAGCCTTCAGGAAATTGTTTTCGGTGGCATAGCGCAGGTCGTACGCAAAATCGCCGCTGTAATCGGCCAGGCGAATAAATGTGGTGTCTGCCAGGCTTTCGAGGGCAGGGGAAGGAGGCGTTTTTACGGCCTCTTCAGGCACAACCGGATCTGGTAAGATCGGG
>DATIPV010000283.1:0-5874 GCA_035471525.1 Robiginitalea sp. | reverse complement strand
AATCCTCGGTAAGCGCCCATTTGAAGCGCACATAGCTGTTGTGATGGCTGTCTGACAGGTGGTGCACGACCTGTCGAACCGTCCAGCCCGCCGGACGGTATGGGGTATCCAGCCGGGCATCGCTCCAGGTCGCCACCAGGCTTCGGACCTTTCCGGGAAGGGTTTCCAGGGCATCGATCCACTGGCCGACCTGCAGCTGATCAATGGATTCAGGCGCTGTAAAGCGTCCCATCGGATATCGGAGGGCTTCCAGTTCCGGAGAGTTCATGGGCACAGGGTTTGCGGTGATGCGGCTAAATTTAATACAAGTTTAACCTGATTCCAATTTATAAGTCTATTTAATCTATTACTTTTATAGACTTAATTCAATCCTAAAAACAAACACATGGCAACACTACGATTGGGAGATACCGCCCCGGATTTTACGGCGGAAACCTCCATGGGAACCCTGGATTTTTACGACTACCTGGGCGACGGGTGGGGCATTTTGTTCTCGCACCCGGCAGACTTTACCCCGGTTTGTACCACCGAACTGGGCACGGCAGCCAAATTCAAGGAAGAATTCGAGAAACGCAACGTTAAGATGATCGCCCTGAGCGTAGACGGGGTGGAATCGCACCACAGGTGGATCCGCGACATCAACGAAACCCAGCACACGCAGGTTAACTTCCCGATCATAGCAGACGAAGACCGGCACGTTTCGGACCTATACGATATGATCCACCCGAATGCCAACGACACGCAAACGGTGCGGTCCGTTTTTATTATCGGCCCCGACCGGAAAGTTAAGCTGATACTCACCTACCCCGCCTCCACCGGGCGCAATTTCCATGAATTGCTCCGGGTAATCGATTCGCTGCAGCTTACCGCCTACCGCAAAGTGGCGACGCCGGCCAATTGGGAACACGGACAGGATGTTGTGGTCAGCCCCTCGGTGCCTACGGAAGAAGCCCGCAAACTTTTTGAGAAGGGCGTAAGGGAAATTAGGCCGTACCTGCGGCTTACGCCCGACCCCACTGCCTAAAACAGTTGGTTCTCAACAGGATAATTTTAAAGTTGTTGGGGGTTTAGGCGGTCAGGTGGAATTTAAAGACTACCTTTGCAGCCTAATCTATTTATTTTTTTTATTATGAGTTCAGGAACAGTTAAATTCTTCAATCAATCCAAAGGATATGGATTTATTACTGAAGATGGTTCGCAAAAAGATCATTTTGTACACGTCACAGGCCTTATTGATGAGATACGCGAAGGTGATGTTGTGGAATTTGAACTGCAACAAGGAAAAAAAGGTTTGAATGCCGTTAACGTACGTGTCGCAGAATAAACAAGTTTTTTCTAGATAAAAACCCCGGCCGTGGCCGGGGTTTTTTTATTTGTTAGCTCTCGGGTTTTAGGAAATCCCTTCCAGGGAAACATCGAACAGAAGGGGGGCATCGGGCGGAATTACCCCACCGGCACCCCGGGAACCGTAGGCCAGTTCAGATGGTATCAGCAGGCGTGCCTTGTCGCCGACCCGCAGCAGCTGGATCCCTTCGTCCCAACCCGGGATAACCTGACCCACCCCCAACAGGAATTCAATAGGTTCACCCCGCTGTACCGAACTGTCGAAAAGCGTGCCATCGAGCAGGGAACCTTCATAATGTACCGAAACCCGATCGCCTTCGGCGGGCTTAGGTCCTTTCCCCGCGGAAAGTATTTTGTACCGCAACCCGCTGGGGGTCTCTTTGAACCCCTCGGAATGCTTGTCGAGCTGTGCCTGCCTCTCGGCCTTGGCCTTTTTCTGGCGCTCCTCTCCGGATTGCACAAAGGCCTCAAAAGCCGCAACGGCGTCCCAGGCCTCGGCCGCAGCTCCAACCCTCAGGATTTCAAGCGACTCGATGCGGTCGCCCTGCTGAATGGCGTCGACCACCTCCTGCCCCTGTTCCACCACGCCGAAAACGGTGTGTTTGTTGTCGAGCCAGGGCGTGGGAACATGGGTGATGAAAAACTGGCTTCCGTTGGTGCCGGGTCCGGCATTGGCCATGGAGAGCACCCCGGGACGGTCGTGCCGCAATTCCGGATGGAACTCGTCGTCGAACTTATACCCCGGGTCGCCGGTACCGGTGCCCTGAGGGCAGCCACCCTGTATCATAAAATCGGCAATAACCCGGTGAAAGGTTAGGCCGTCGTAATAGGCCTTGCCCGGGCTGCCCGCCTTGCCGGCGAGTTTGCCTTCGGCCAGGCCCACGAAGTTACCCACCGTTCCCGGTGTTTTGTCGTGAGTGAGCTTCACGGTAATGGACCCTTTCGGGGTGTTGAATTTCGCGTAGATTCCTTCCTGCATAATTTCGTTTTTAGGCTGCAAAGTTACAGATTATATTTTGGGCCCGCCCGAAACGGCCTCAACGGCCATCCGTGCCGGTGAGCCCCTCAAACCCGTACTGGTCTGCCAGGTAGATCAGGGCAGTCATGGCAGCCGCCCCCAGTTCCAGTTCGCGCCTGTTGATGGCATCGAAGGTATCCGTTTCTGCGTGGTGGTAGTCGAAATACCGCTGTGAATCGGGCCTCAGGCCAGCAAGTATGCCTCCCTGCGGCTTCAGCGGCCCGATGTCGGCTCCGCTCCCGCCCCGGCTGAACTGAAGGCCCAGGTAGGGTTCGAACAGGGGTTGCCACTGGCTTATCCGCTCAAAAGCGGCATCGGTGCAGTCGAATGTAAAAGACCTCGGGGTAAAACCCCCCGCGTCGCTCTCCAGGGCAAAGACATGGCTTTCCCCTTTCTGCTGGGCTTCCTCGGCGTACCTGGTGCCGCCCCTGAGGCCGTTTTCCTCATTCATGAACATTACGGCGCGCAGGGTATGGCGGGGTTTGTATCCGGCCTTTTTGAGCAGGCGCAGCACCTCCATGCTCTGCACGCAGCCCGCCCCGTCGTCGTGGGAACCATCGCCCAGGTCCCAGGAATCCAGGTGTCCGCCCACCACCATGTATTCTTCGGGGCGTTCGCTGCCCCTGATCTCCCCGATGACGTTATAGGAGAGTACCTCTTCCATCTGCCGGCAATTCTGCCGGAAGTAAAACTGGATCTCCGGGTTCAGCTTCAGGGTAGTGCTGAGCAATTCGGCACCGTTGGTGCTAATGGCCGCAGCCGGGATATGCTGGTCTTCGGGCAGGTCTCCGTAGCTCATGGAGCCCGTGTGAGGATGGTCGTCGAGCCTCAGGTTCATGGACCGTACGACAACCCCTACGGCCCCGTACCTGGCGGCTTCGGCAGCCCCGCCATGGCGCTGGTCCACGCTTCCGCCATAGGCCTGAAAGGTGTTGATCAGAGTCGGGTCCATAGGCCGGTTGAAAAAGACGATCTTCCCTGCCACCCCCTCGCGGCCCAGGGAAGCCAGTTCCTCAAAACTTCTAACCTCGACCACGCGGGCCTTCAGGCCGCCGGGCGGAGTGGCCACCGAGCCCCCCAGGGCACACACCGGAACGTTGTTCGTATGGCCCGGGGCACTTTCGATATAGGCAAACTCGGGCGCACCTCTGACCCATTTGGGAACCATGACCGGCTGAATCCAGACCCGGTCGAGCCCGAGGGAATCCATTTCCCGCCTGGTATAATCAACTGCCTGCTGCGCCTGTACCGAGCCGGAAAGACGCCCGCCGATCTGGTTGGAAAGGTGGGCGAGCCATTCATAGGCTTTTCCCTCGGTAAGGGCCAGGTCGTAAATACGACGGATCATTTCGGCGTCCTGCTGCTGGGCCGTAACCGCCGGGGTACCGGCCAACCCAAACAGGGTAAGGGCTGCAACCAGGAACCCTGCCCTGTGATACATTTTGCTGTTCATCATTTTTATGCCAATTAACAAAGGAGCTGGTCGGGTTACTCCGCTTCCAGACTCTTTCGGTATTCTTCCAGATTTTCCCTGACCTCATCGGACAACTCAGGCTCCCGGACGTCCTTGTAAGCGGTGAGCACTTCTTCCAGTATGGAAGCCACAATAAGCCGCGCTGCCGGCTTGTTGTCGGACGGGACCACATACCAGGGGGCATGCTTACAGGTCGTTTTCTGAATGGCTTCCTGATAGCACGCCTGATAGCGATCCCACAATTTGCGTTCATCCAGATCGCCGGGCGAAAATTTCCAGTGTTTCTGGCGCAATTGCAGCCGGCGCAGCAATCTCGCACGCTGTTCCTCCTTGGAAAGGTGCAGGAAGAATTTAAAGATGATGGTGCCATTTTCGGCCAGGGTCTTTTCAAAGGCTCTGATCTGCTCGAACCGTCGCTCCCAGAAGGCCTCGTCTATGTCTTCGACCGAATGGACGTCGGGCAGGTACTCGCCCAGGATGTATTGGGGATGCACCCGGGTAACCAGCACATTCTCGTAATGGGTTCGGTTGAACACCCCGAATTTCCCGCGGGCCGGGAGTGCGATGTAATGCCTCCAGAGAAAATCGTGCTTGCGTTCCAGTTCGGTGGGCACCTTGAAACTGTGCACGACCACCCCCCGGGCATTGAAGTCTTTGAACACTTCGCGGATCAGACTGTCTTTCCCGGCTGTATCCATGCCCTGTAAACAAACCAGCACGGCATATTTGCCATGCGCGTAGAGTATATCCTGGAATTTACCCAGTCGCTTGCGAGTGTGCTCCAGGTTTTTCCGGAGTGCCTTGTCGCCAGCCCCAAAATCTTCGTGGGTGGCCCAATCCTTGAGGTTTGTGTTCGGACGGGCCCGATAGTTTTTGGCCGAAATCTGCTTCATGCCGTGAAGATAAAATAAAATGGCGGGCAGTGCCATTCCCCGGGGAAAATAGTCCGCTTGGCGAGCCCCGTGTGGGCCATTGACCCATATGTCGGTGCGATCCGGTCCCTTATCGAAAAAAATAGAGGTCCCGTAAGGCTTTGTCTAACTTTGATTTACCCAAATCGCGGTCGGTTTTGCCGTCGCACCATACAATAACCCTATGCGAAGCCTCCTCCTGTTTCTCTTCACAGGCTGCTTCTGGATGCATGCGGGCGCCAAGCCCAGCAATGCCTGCCTGAATGCCACATCTCTTATCGGTTTTATCGAAAACCACGTGCAGAACGCCCTTACGGCAGATGACCTCAACATGAGTCGCTATCACGCCTTCAAGGCCCTGAATACCCTGGACAAGTCGCGCGAAAAAATGCTGGCCTGCAGGTGCGATTACGCCGATAAGCATCTGCAACAGAGCGTTGAAAACCTCAAAATGGCGACCCGTGTGAGCTCGCTGGAAGGAAGCCGGATCCTGCTGCGCAGGGCGCTTGACAATGCCCGGGCCGGACGCGATGCTTTCGAAGTTCACGACGACAGTCACGACGGCCCGTACGACAACGAACTTCTGAGCATGAATACCCTCTCGACCGGGGTCTCTGCCGGGCCTTCGCCGCCTGAGACGGAGGCACAACTCCGGAAACGCATCGACCAGTCGCTGAAATCATATGAGAATTCCCTGCGGGAAGTGGTGGAGGGAGTGCCTTGCCGGGAAGCCCAGACCTTTGTGGAGCGGATCTACGCCCATTGCGAGCGGCAATTGCTGCGCGACGACCTAACCCCGGCAAAAAGGTACTATAACCTGCGCACCAAGGACCTGACGGAATCGGCCCTGGACCAGCTCAAGGGCTGCAACGGGAAATAAATTGGGCAGGGTGCCTATTTGCTGGCAAATAGTTTCACGTCTTCTTCTGAGACCTCTTTTCCGCCTAAAATGATCAGGCGTTCCACAACATTGCGCAACTCCCGGATATTGCCTGTCCAGTCGTATTCCTTGAGCAGGCTTACCGCCTTGGGAGAAAAGCCTTTGGGGGACGTGCCCTGTTCCGAAGCAATTTTGCCGGCAAAATGCTCGATGAGCAGGGGAATATCACTGCGCCGTTCATTCAGGG
>DATIPV010000282.1:0-6152 GCA_035471525.1 Robiginitalea sp. | reverse complement strand
CAGGTGCCTCCCACCCCGAGGTCGAGATACCCCGGATCGTTGAAATTGTTCAGCAGGGTGGTGCGGTATTCGCCCAGGGCCGAAACCGCAAAATGCTCACTGAGTTTCCACCCGTACAGGGAGGAGAGGTTAAAGACGTCTACCGTCTGGCGAAAGCTGTCGTCGTCGTCGGGGTCGTCCTTATCGTCCAGCTTCACCCAGCTCAGGTTAAAGTTGGTGGCGTTTCGCCAGAAATACCTTTCCCGTTTCAGGTTGGCGAAACCATTCACGGTAAAGCCGATATTCCCCGAAGAGTTATTCGGGATGCCCTGGGCATACCAGTTGCTGAAATTGGAGAGGTTGCCGCCAATGGTTCCGAAAGCACCCACTTTCCAGCCGGGCAGGCGGTCGATTTCGGCCTGGATGGCATCGGCGCGGCCCTGTATGGCTGCGATGGAGTCTTTCTTTTCGGCCAGGGAAGCCTTGAGTTCTTCCTCCGATTGGGCGTAGCTAAGACCCACTGCAAACAGGCAAAGAGTGCCCAGAATAATTCTTTTCATAGTGTGCAGGCATTTAAGTTATGAACACCAAAAATAGGTATTGCCATCAAAATTGAGACTTCTCAAGGCTATTTTCTGCGGAAGAGGGGCACCGAGGAGCAGGCCTCGCCATACATGACCTGCCGGGCCAGGGCCTGCACCCGTTGCAAGGCCCAGACATAGGCCGACGGCGGCACGGGCACCTTGCTGCACCCTTTAATGATAACCGGCTTATCACGGAATTTTTCCCAGTCAATGTCGGCCAGGCGGTCGCGGAACAGCATGCTCTCCAGCAGCTCGGGGGAGCCGGCTACCACCAGCCGGGCCAAGGGGGCGAGGTACGAGCCTATCAACATATAGGCCCAGGCGGGCACAATGGCATCTGTGGTGCAGAACACGGCTGTAAAACCGTCCCGGTATTGTTCCCAATCGTGAGCGGCCAAGGCCTCCCTGTAACTTTTCTCGCGCAGGATGAGCCCTTCTTCGAGCCACTGGCTGATATCTATGCCAAAACGGGCCCCCGGAGTGTACCATTGCTCCAGATCCAGCGTAACAAGCTGGCTGTTGGCAACCCGGTTAACGATTTCTCCCTCCATGATACTGCGGGTTTAAAGCATGCCGAGCTCCAGCTTGGCTTCTTCGCTCATCAGCTCCTGGGTCCAGGGCGGGTCGAAAGTTATTTCCACCTCGGCATCCTTGACTATGTCGAGCGATTTCACCTTTTCCTCGACTTCCACCGGCAGGCTTTCGGCTACCGGGCAGTTGGGGGAGGTCAGGGTCATGAGAATCCGCACCTCGTAGTCTTCGTTCACCAGAACGTCGTAGATGAGCCCCAGCTCGTAGATGTCCACCGGAATTTCCGGATCGTATATGGTCTTGAGGACCCCGACGATTTTCTCGCCCAGTTCCCGTGTGTCTATACCTGATTTTTGTTCCATAACAATGCTGCTGTTAATTCCGGGCCATTCCTGCTCACGCTCCCAGCTGTGCCTCATAGGCAACGGCGTATAGCTTGAGCTGTTTAATCATACTCACCAGACCGTTGGCCCGGGTTGGCGATAAGTGTTCCTTAAGCCCGATCTGGTCTATAAAATCGGTTTTGGCCGCAATTATGTCGGCCGGTTTCTGGTTGCTGAACGCCCTGATCAATATGGCGATGATCCCTTTGGTGATTATGGCATCGCTGTCTGCCGTAAAAACCAGCTTTCCGTCGATGTACTCGGCATGGACCCAAACCTTGCTCTGGCATCCTTTGATCAGGTGGTCGTCGGTCTTGTACTGTTCCTCAATTTTGGGCAGCGTTTTTCCCAGTTCGATCATGTATTCGTAGCGCTGCATCCAGTCGTCGAACAGGGAAAACTCCGATACGATCTCCTCTTGTATGGCTGCTATCTCCTTGTGCTCCATAGCCACAAAAGTACAATAAGATACCCGGGTATTCAACAGCTTGTTCCTGAAGGATTACAGTCCTCTCCCCGGGCAGGGGCGCCTGCTTTACAGAAGCATCTGCCGGGCCTTCTCCACCCCTGCAACCAGGGCGTCTGCCTCGCCCCGGGTATTGTAAAAGCTGAAGCTGGCGCGAACCGTACCCGGAATGCGGTAAAAATCCATTACAGGCTGGGCGCAATGGTGCCCGGTCCGTACGGCGATGCCAAGTTTGTCCAGAATGGTGCCCACATCGTACGGATGTGCGCCATCCAGATTAAACGATATTACGGAGGTCTTCTTCGCAGACTCGCCGTATATGCGCAGCCCTGCAACGGTCAGCAATCCTTCGGTGGCATAGGCCAGCAATTCATTCTCATAGGCTGCAATGCGGTCCATGCCCAGGGCGTTCAGGTAATCCAGGGCTGCCCCGAAGGCGATGACCCCGCAGATATTCGGCGTGCCTGCCTCGAATTTGTGGGGCAGGCCGGCATAGGTCGTCTTTTCAAAGGTCACCTCCGCGATCATTTCGCCACCGCCCTGGTAGGGCGGGAGTTTTTCCAGCCAGGCTTCCTTCCCGTACAGGGCGCCCACCCCGGTAGGCCCGCAGAGCTTATGGGCAGATATCGTATAGAAATCCACGTCGAGGGCCTGCAGGTCGGCCCTGATGTGCGGGGCCGCCTGGGCCCCGTCTACCAATACCGCAGCACCGACCTTATGGGCGGCTGCAATAATTTTTTCTATCGGGTTAATGGTCCCCAGGGCGTTGGAAACGTGGTTGCAGAATACCAGCTTCGTCTTCTCCGAGAGCTCCTTCAGGCACTCCTCCAGTTCCAGTTCGCCCGTTTCATTCATCGGGATAACCCGCAATCGGGCGCCGTTGCGCTCGCAGAGCATCTGCCAGGGAACAATGTTGGAATGGTGCTCCAGGGCCGAGACCCAGATTTCGTCGCCCGGCTGCAACAGGTTTGTAAAGCTCTGAGCCACCAGATTGATGCCGTGGGTGGTTCCGGAAGTCAATATGATCTCATGGGCGTAGGCTGCGTTGAAATGCTTCTGGATCTTGATCCGGGCTGCCTCGTAGGCCTCCGTTGCCTCTTGTGAAAGGGCATGAACGCCCCGGTGGATATTGGCGTTGTATCGGGAGTAGTAATCTACGATGGTGTCGATCACCTGCCGCGGGGTCTGGGAGGTGGCCGCGTTGTCGAGATACACCAGGGGACGGCCGTTTACCTGCCGTTTCAGGATCGGGAAGTCTTCTCGGATTTTGGCAACGTCAAACATAAGCGGCTCGCATTGGAACAGAGAGGTTCGGGGGCCTGCTGTAGGGGCCTAAAGGTCGAATCCCAGCCGTACCTCCAGCTTGTCGGCAATCAGTTTGTTGATCCGCAATTTTAAGGCCGGGATGCGCACGCTTTCCAGCACGTTGTTGGCAAAGGCGTACATGAGCAGGGCCTCGGCCTCGCGCTTCGGGATGCCCTTGGTACGCAGGTAGTACAGGGCATCGCGGTCTAGCTGGCCTACCGTGCAGCCGTGGGAGCATTTTACGTCGTCTGCAAAGATTTCGAGTTGGGGCTTGGTATTTACAGAAGACTTGTCGCTGATCAGCAGGTTGTTGTTCTGCTGGAAGGCGTTCGTCTTCTGTGCGATCCTGTCGACAATGATCTTGCCGTTGAAAACGCCTGTAGACTGCTCTCCGAAAATGCCTTTGTAATCCTGATGGCTTTCGGAATCGGGCTGCTGGTGGTGTACCAGGGTATGATGGTCTACGTGCTGTTTTTCGCCCAGAATGGTTACGCCCTTCAGCACGGAATTCACGTGTTGCCCGTCCTGGTGGAAATTCAGGTTGTTCCGGGTGAGCTTCCCGCCGAAGGAGAAGGTGTGTACGCTTACCTGGCTGCCTTTTTTCTGGTCGATATAGGTATTGTCGATCAGCGAGGCGCTTTGCTTGTCGTTCTGCACCTTGTAGTAGTCTACAATGGCATTCTGACCCGCAAAGATCTCGGTAACCGAATTGGTCAGCACTTCGTTGGTGGTCAGGCTTTGGTGGCGCTCGATTACCTGCAGTTCCGCATTCTCCTCCACGACGATCAGGTTGCGGGGCTGCAGCATAAGGGAGGCCTCGTTGCCCGTGGCCAGGTGGAGTATTTCCACCGGTTTGCGGGGCGCCTTGTTCTTGGGGATGTAAATATAGGCCCCTTCCCGGGTAAAGGCGGTGTTCAGGTTGGTGAGCGAATCTTCCCGCGACGCTGCCCTGTTGAAGTACAGCTCAATAACCGGCTTGTACATGGGCTTGTTCAGGGCGGCGCTCATCAGGCAGATGTCTACCCCGTCGTGGGTGGTTTCCGACAGGTAGGAACTGTATATCCCGTCGATGAAAACGATCTTGTAGGTGTCGGTTTCATGCAGGAAATAGCGCTTTACGTCTTTGTACTCCAACCCCTGGCTCTCCTTGGGGAAGATGCTGAAATCCACTTGCTGGAGCCCTGCGAGGGAAGTGTATTTCCAGGCTTCCATCCTGCGGTGCGGAAAGCCCTTGTTCTCAAAAATTCGGATGGCTTCCGAACGGATTTCATGAACCGGGTTGTCGATGTCGACCTGGTTTTCGAAGGCCATGAAAGAAGCCAGCAATTTATCTTTTAAATCCATACTGCGTGGTTCCGGTTTTCGCTTTTAGACAGCCCTTTACAGGACGGCTTCCTGTTTGATCCAGTCGTACCCTTTTTCTTCGAGCTCCAGGGCCAGGTCTTTGGTCCCCGATTTTACGATTTTCCCATCGTGCATAACGTGCACGAAATCGGGAACGATGTAATCCAGCAGGCGCTGGTAGTGCGTGATAACCAGGAAGGCATTTTCCTGGTTCCGGAGGCGGTTCACCCCGGCAGCCACTACCCGAAGGGCGTCGATGTCCAGGCCTGAATCGGTCTCGTCCAGTATGGCCAGCTTGGGTTCCAGCATGGCCATCTGAAAGATTTCGTTCCGTTTCTTTTCCCCGCCCGAAAACCCTTCATTTAACGAGCGCGACAGGAATTTCCGGTCGATTTCCAGGAGCTCGGCCTTTTCCCGAATCTGCCTGAGCATCTCGTTGGCCGGCATTTCCTCCAGGCCCCGTGCTTTCCGCGTTTCATTGATGGCGGTCTTCATGAAGTTGGTCACCGTAACACCGGGTATTTCAACGGGGTACTGGAAGGACAGAAAGATACCCCGGTGCGCCCGTTCTTCGGGAGACAGATCGTCGAGGTCTTCCCCTTCGAACAGGATCTTGCCCTGGGTTACTTCAAAATCTTCCTTCCCAGTTATTACTGACGCCAGGGTGCTTTTACCGGAGCCGTTGGGCCCCATAATGGCGTGGATTTCCCCGGGCTTCATTTCCAGGTCAATGCCTTTCAGGATTTTCTTGTCTTCCACTCCGGCGTGCAGGTCTTTTATCTTCAGCATAATCGTTATTTTAAAGAGTTGGGTGCTTTCGGCACGGTTTCAAAATTTTCCCGAATGTGCTGCGGGAATTTCCGGCCAGGGCCAGCAGCCCTGCCGAAGAATTGATCAGGATGGCGGGTTTCAGGCTCATGGGTTATCCGACAGACCCTTCCAGGCTTATTTCCAATAATTTCTGCGCCTCAACGGCGAATTCCATGGGGAGCTTGTTCAGCACCTCTTTGCTGAAGCCATTCACGATCAGGGCGATGGCTTTTTCAGTATCGATGCCCCGCTGGTTGCAATAGAAGATCTGATCTTCCCCTATCTTGCTGGTCGTGGCTTCGTGCTCGATCTGGGCCGACGGGTTTTTGACCTCGATATACGGGAAGGTATGCGCCCCGCATTCGTTCCCCATAAGCAGGGAATCGCACTGGGAAAAATTCCGGGCATTGGCGGCCCGGCTGCTCACCTGCACCAGCCCGCGGTAACTGTTCTGCGAGTACCCCGCAGAAATGCCCTTGGAAATGATCGTGCTGCGCGTATTCTTGCCCAGGTGGATCATTTTGGTGCCTGTGTCGGCCTGCTGGTGGTTGTTGGTCACTGCAATGGAATAGAATTCACCGATGGAATTGTCTCCCTTGAGCACACAGGAGGGATATTTCCAGGTTATGGCCGACCCGGTCTCTACCTGTGTCCAGGAAATCTTGGCATTGCGCTCGCACAAACCGCGCTTGGTCACAAAATTGTAGACCCCCCCTTTCCCTTCCTTGTCGCCCGGGAACCAGTTCTGCA
>DATIPV010000281.1:0-2086 GCA_035471525.1 Robiginitalea sp. | reverse complement strand
CGGGATTCCTCGAGCCGCTTCAGCTCGCGCATGGCCCGTTCAAAGGGAGGCAGCAGGGCTTCTTCCTCCTGTGGAGTAAGGGGTTTTTTGCGCAGGAAGAACCAATAGTACAGCCCTCCGGCCAGCAGGAGCAGCCCTGCTATCCAGCCCAGCCATGCAAGCCAGGCCAGGGAGCGCCCCTGTACCTCCATCAGGGGTTTGATGTCGTACATCTTCTGCACGGTCGTATCGACCGGCACGGTGGCAACCGCCACCAGCAGCGAATCGGTAAAGTACCCTTTCCCGTCTACCTCGACACGTTGGGTGGGCAGGAGGTAAACACCGCTGTCGAACTGGGTGAGGGCATAGGTCTTCAGCAGGGTCATCCGCGCGTCCTGCACGGCGGTATCGGTCTGGAACGACTCCACGGTTTCCAGGGGCGAGAAGGTCTGGCCTTCCGGGAAAATAACCTGGGAGGTGGTATCTGCCTCGACGGCAATGGTGAATTTCAGCTGCTCGCCGATCCGGATAGACAGGGTATCGATGGAAGTACTGATGCGGGGTTCCCCCTGGCCGAAAACGGCCGGGGCACACAGGAGCACGAGCCAGGCCAGAAAGCCCCGGAGGGGTCTGCCCGTTATATTGCGCTGGTATGTGATCCTGGCATGCATCAGCCGCGTCGTTTGAAATATCCCAACAACTTTTTTACATAGCTCTCGTCTACCCGGCAGGCGAGAATACCGCAGCCGGCCCGGGTAAAGGTGTCGCGGAAATATTCGACCTGCTCCAGATAACTGGCAGCGTATTGCCTGCGCAGCTTGCCCGAATGCGTGTTTATCATGCGGAGCTGGCCGGTTTCGGCGTCCAGCATGGGAACCAATCCCAGATTGGGGAGTTCGGCCTCCCGGGGGTCGTGAATGCGGATGCCCGTGAGGTCGTGCTTCTTCCCCGTAAGGCGCAGGGTGTGTTCGTAAGACTCGGTCATGAAGTCTGACAGGACGAATACAATGGACTTTTTCTTGATTACATTCAACAGGAACTTCAGCGCAGCCGAGAGGTCGGTCTTTCGACTGGCAGGTTCGAATTCGAGCAATTCGCGTATGATCCGCAATACGTGGCTCTTCCCCTTTTTGGGAGGGATAAAGAGCTCCACCTCGTCCGAAAACAGGATCAGGCCAACCTTGTCGTTGTTCTGCAGGGCCGAAAAAGCCAGGGTGGCCGAAATCTCGGTAAGCACCTCGCGCTTGAAACGTTCCACGGTCCCGAACTGCTCTGACCCGCTGATATCTACCATGAGCACCATGGTGAGCTCCCGCTCCTCCTCGAAGACCTTTACAAAGGGCTGGTTGTAGCGGGCGGTCACGTTCCAGTCGATCGACCGCACATCGTCACCGTACTGGTACTGCCGTACCTCGCTGAAAGTCATGCCACGCCCCTTGAAGGTGGAATGGTATTCCCCCCCAAAGATATGATCGGACAGACGGCGCGTCTTTATCTCGATCTTCCTGACTTTCTTTAAGAGCTCTTTGGTGTCCATGAGCGATCAGGGGTAGCTGCTGGCGGGAGGCACTGCCCCCGGCGGGCAGACGGCCTCCGGAAGCCCCTGTCAGGGAACTTCGATTTCGTTTACAATGCGATTGATGATCTCTTCCGAAGTGACATTCTCTGCCTCGGCCTCGTAGGTGATCCCGATGCGATGGCGCAGCACGTCGTATACCACGGCCCTTACGTCTTCAGGAATAACATACCCCCTGCGCTTAATGAAGGCGTAGCACTTGGCGGCGATGGCCATGTTGATGCTGCCCCGGGGCGAGGCGCCGAAGTTGATCAGGGGCTTGAGTTCTGCCAGCCGGTATTTTTCGGGATAGCGGGTGGCAAAGACAATATCGAGGATGTATTTTTCGATCTTTTCGTCCATATAGACCTCCCGCACCGTTTGCTGGGCGCTCAAGATCTCCTTGAGGCTCACCACCTGGTTAACGGGCGGCAGGGAGCCCTTCAGGTTTTGACGGATGATCAGCTGCTCTTCGGTCATCTTCGGGTAGTCGATAATGGTCTTGAGCATGAAACGGTCTACCTGCGCCTCGGGGAGCGGGTAGGTTCCCTC